>JAHEGF010000002.1 GCA_024645155.1 Phyllobacteriaceae bacterium
GCCCTTGCCGGCAACCGGATAACTGTACCCGGAATCCGGGCGCACCTGTCTGCCACCGATATAGAGCTTGACGGTGCGGTCGATGCCGCCTTCGCCACGGCTGGAGGCGGGGGCCGGGACCGGCGCCGGTAATTTGCCGGGCGGCGGCAGGGCCTTTGCCCTTTTCTGCCAGCCTGGCAGGAGGTATTCAAACATGCCCTCGCGACCGCCCTCGCGGCCAAAACCGCTTTCCTTGTAGCCGCCAAACCCCGCCGATGCATCAAACAGATTGGTGGCATTGATCCAGACGACCCCGGATTTTACCCGACGTGCCATGTCGAACGCCTCGTCAAGATCCTGCGACCAGATCGATGCGGCAAGTCCGTATCGGCTGTTATTGGCCAGTTCGATGGCTTCACCGGGGGTGCGGAATGTCATCGATGCCAGTACCGGGCCGAACACTTCCTCCTGTGCCAGGCTGGATCCGGGCGAAACATTGGTGAAAAGCGTTGGCGGAAAGAAGCAGCCCTTGTCGCTGGTGACGAGACCGGCCGCCCAGCTTGGTTGCCAGGCGGTTGCACCTTCCTTGATGCCGGCATTGACCTTTTCGGTAATGGATTTGAGTTGCACGGGTGCGACGACGGCGCCCATGTCCATTGCCTTGTCGAGCGGATCCCCGACGCGCAGTTTTTCCATGCGTGCACGCAGCTTGTCATAGAATTGCGGAGCAATGCCCTCCTGCACCAGGGCCCGCGACCCGGCGCAGCAGACTTCTCCCTGGTTGAACCAGATCGCGTCGACAACGCCTTCGACCGCGGCATCGATGTCGGCATTGTCGAGGACGATGAACGGTGATTTACCGCCAAGTTCCAGCGACAGTTTCTTGCCAGATCCGGCGGTCTGGCGGCGCAAAATGCGACCGACATTGGTCGATCCCGTAAATGCCAGTTTGGCGACCTTGTCGTGGCCTGCAATGGCGGCGCCTGTCGAGCCATCGCCATTGACGAGATTGAAAACGCCGGCCGGCAGCCCGGCTTCGGCGCAGATTTCGGCAAAGGCGATGGCCGTCAGCGGCGTGTGGTCGGCTGATTTCAGGACAACGGTGCATCCGGCTGCAAGTGCCGGCGCCACCTTCCAGGCAAGCATCAAAAGCGGGAAATTCCACGGGATTACCTGACCGCAAACGCCGGCAGGCTCGTACCCCGGGAATTCACTATCACGCAATTCGGCCCAGCCTGCGTGATAGTAAAAATGCCGGGCGACGAGCGGTACGTCGATATCGCGGGTCTCGCGAATGGTCTTGCCGTTGTCGAGTGTTTCCAGCACGGCGAGGAAACGCGAATGTTTCTGGATGTGGCGGGCAAGGGCGTAAAGATGCCGGGCGCGCTGGTTGCAGGAAAGCGCCTGCCATTTCTTCAGTGCCTTGGCGGCTGCGTCCACTGCACGGTCGACGTCCTTGGAACTGCCAAGCGCGACGTCGGCAAGTTTCCCGCCATCTGCCGGGTTGGTCACGGTAAAACTCTTGCCGCTTTCAGGCTTTGTGAACGCACCTCCGATGAAATGGCCGAATTTGGCCTTGTGGCCGGCAAGCCAGGTCCGGACATCCCTGGCGCCTTCGGGGGCAGGACCGTAGTCCATGGTTTGCAATATATCGCGAACTTCGTTCATGGCGTGCTCCTCAGGCAATGCCGTGGCGATCGGCTGACGAATACCGGCCGGTCACATGATGTTCGAGCTGGCGCTCGATGTCGCCAAGCAGCGACGATGCGCCGAACCGGAACAGGTCGGGTTTCAGCCATTCGCCGCCGAGCTCCTCCTTCATCAGGATCAGCCAGGCCAGCGCATCCTTGGACGTGCGAATGCCGCCGGCAGGTTTGAAACCGCAGATGTAACCGCTGTGGGACTGATAGTCGCGCACCGCGCGCACCATGGTCAGGCTGACCGGAAGGGTGGCATTGACCGCTTCCAGTCCGGTAGATGTCTTGATGAAGTCGGCACCGGCCATCATTGCCACCATGGATGCCTTGTAAACATTGGTCAGGGTTTTCAACTCGCCGGTCGATAGGATCGCCTTCATGTGGGCATGACCGCAGGTCTCGCGCATCTTGCGCACCTCGGCATAGAGTGCCGGCCAGTTGCCCGTCAGCACATGGGCGCGGGTGATGACGATGTCGATCTCGTTTGCGCCTTCTCCGACAGCGTAGGATATCTCTGCCAGTCGCTGAGCAAAGGGTGTGAGCCCGGCGGGGAATCCGGTTGCTACAGACGCGACGGGTATGCCTGACCCGTCCAATGCCTTGACGGCGGTTGCCACCATTGTCGGGTAGACACATACCGCGCCGGTCTTCAGGTCATAGTTTTGCAGGCCGACAGCTGCCAGCAGATCCGCCCGCAACGGATTGCGGGCCTTGGCACAAAGGCGCACGACACGACCGGGTGTATCGTCACCAACCAATGTCGTCAGGTCCATGCATTCGATCGCGCGGATCAGCCATGCCGCCTGCCAGGCCTTTTTGACAGTCCGCCTTGTAGTCAGGGTCGATGCGCGGCGTTCTGCCGCTGACAGGTTGACGGAGATGTGATCAAACCATTCCGGGGTCAGGCTGGTGCCCTCATTACGCGGCCTCTGGCTGTGCAGGGCGACAAGCTCCATCCCTTTGGCAACACTGACTTTCGCGGTCCTTGTCTTTGCGTTCATGCCAGGTCTCCGATGGCGCGCTTCAGGATACGGGCAAGCTTGGCACCGCCCATTGGCGCCATTTCCTTGGTTTCTCCGTGGCTTAGCTCGGCGCCGGTCATGCCGGCCGCAAAATTGGTGATGACCGAACAGGCGGCGACCCGCATGCCAAAAAAGCGCGCCAGTATGACCTCAGGTACCGTCGACATGCCGACGGCATCGGCGCCCATTGTCCGGGCCATGCGGATTTCGGCAGGGGTTTCGAATGACGGACCGGAAAACCACATGTAGACCCCGCCCTTCAGGGCAATCCTCTCCGCCTTCGCCGCCTTGGTCAGCGCAGCCGACATTGATCGGTCATAGGCTTCGGTCAGTCCGACAAAACGGGCATCGCTGGGTTCGCCGAACAGCGGATTGGTGCCGGAAAAGTTTATGTGATCCGTTATCAGCATCACCGATCCGGGCGGAATGGTCTTGCGTAGTGAACCGGCGGAGTTGGTCAATATCAGCGACGTGACGCCGAGGCCGGTCAGCGTTTCCAGGATTGGCCGCATGGCGGCAGGATGACCCTGTTCGTAGTAATGAATGCGTCCTGACAGGATGATCACCTGGCGGCCGCCAAGGTTCCCGGCGACTACATCGCCGCTGTGGCCGGTAACACCGCTTTCGGGGAATTCGGGCAATTGCGAATAGGGCACACGCACTGCATTTTCCAGTTCGTCAACCAACCCGCCAAGGCCGGAGCCAAGCACGATTGCGAGTTTGGGAACCCGCCCCTCCAGGCGTTCGGCGAGAATGTCGACAGAGCGCGTCACTTCAATACCTCCGCTTCAAATCCACGTGGAAACAGGTCGGCCAGCGTGGTCGTCTCGACAATACCGCCAGTGTCGCACAGATGCAGCCGCGTATCCGGCCCGGCAAATTCAGCAAGGCGCTGGCGGCAGCCGCCACAGGGTGTCACCGCCGCCTTCTTTTCCGCAATGACTGCGATTTCGGTAATGTGCCCGCCGCCACCCATGACAAATTGCGACAGTGCCGTGGTCTCTGCGCACCACCCTTCCGGATAAGAAATCACCTCGATATTGCAGCCGGCATATATCCGTCCGTCATCGGTACGCAGCGCGGCACCGACCGGGAATTGCGAATAGGGCGAATGCGATTTCGCCATCGCCGCCCGTGCCGCTTCAAACAGGTCGCGTGCCATTGCTCAGCGTTCCTTGACATAGGGTACGCCGCCGGCTTTCGGAGGGATTGCCTTGCCGATGAAGCCGGCGAGCAGAATGACCGTCAGCACGTAGGGCAGCGCCTGGAAAACCTGAACGGGAACATGGCCGACAAACGGGATTTCCTTGCCCTGAAGAACGATAGCCACGGCGTCGAGATAGCCGAACAGCAGGCAGGCAAACATGGCATTGAGCGGCCGCCACTTGGCGAAGATCAATGCAGCCAGCGCGATAAAGCCGCGGCCCGCGCTCATGTCTTTGACGAAGCCTGCATTTTGCGCCATCGACAGATAGGCCCCGGCAACTCCGCACAATGCCCCACAGATGATAACCGCACGATAGCGCAGCCAGATCACCGAGATACCGGCGGTATCGACGGCGGCGGGGTTCTCACCAACCGCACGCAGGCGCAGTCCGAAGCGGGTGCGAAACAGGATCCACCATGTTATCGGCACCATGGCAAAGGCGAAATAGACCAGAATGGAATGTCCGGAGATCAGTCCCGAATAGATCGGGCCGATAAATGGCACGTCGCTTATCGCGGTTGCAAAGGGCAGATCGATGGCATTGAACCGGGCCTCGTTTGGCAATGATGGTGTGCGCCCGCCCTGGCGGAACCAGGCCTGTCCGAGAATGACGCCGGAACCGGCAGCAATGAAATTGATGGCGACGCCGGAAACGATCTGATTGCCGCGATGGGTAATCGATGCAAAGCCGTGCACGAGCGCCAGGAATACGGATGCCGCTATGGCCGCGAGCAGGCCAATCCAGGCCGAACCGCTGACATAACCCGCCGATGCCCCGGCGAATGCGCCGGCCAGCATTTTCCCTTCAAGGCCGATATCGAATACGCCGGATCGCTCTGAATAGAGTCCGGCCAGGCAGGCGAGTAGCAGGGGAGCTGAAACCCGTAGCATGGAATCGAAAACGTTAAGTCCGAATATGAGGCCGAAGAACTCCATGTCAGTTGTCCCCCGCAACAGCACCGTCGACCGTCATTGATGACGGCTTCATGCTGGCAAACAGTGTTGAAACAGTGGGTCGCAACATGTGCTCCAGAGCACCGGCAAACAGGATCACCAGCCCCTGGATGATGACGATCATGTCGCGCGAAATGTTCGGCATTTCAAATGAAATTTCCGCACCGCCCTGATAGAGCATGCCGAACAGGATGGCGGCAGGAATGATGCCCGCGGGGTGCGAGCGGCCCATCAGCGCCACGGCGATGCCAACAAATCCGGCACCGGTGACGAAATCGAGTTGCAGGCGGTGCTGGTCGCCCATGATCGGGTTGAGCGCCATCATGCCGGCAAGCGCTCCGGAGATCATCATGGTGATGACGATGATTTTCGCTTCGTTGATGCCGGCATATCGCGCCGCCTTGGGACTGAAGCCGAGTGTGCGGATCTCATAGCCGAGCTTGGTGCGCCAGACCAGCGCCCACACGACTGCCGAAGCCACGAGTGCCAGTAGGAAGGTAACATTGAGTGGTGTTGACCGTATCGAAGCGCCGAACAGTTCGAGCAGCCAGTCGAGCTTGGGAAGGTGACCACCTTCGAGGAACGTACGTGTTTGAGGTGCCATGGAGCCCTTCGGCTTCAGCGCTCCGACAAGCAGGTAGACCATGACACTTGATGCAATAAAGTTGAACATGATCGTGGTGATGACAATGTGACTGCCACGCCTGGCCTGCAAATAGGCAGGAATGAAGGCCCATGCAGCGCCGATTGCCGCCGATCCGAGGATAGCTACCAGAAAAACGACAGGCCACGGCAGGAAGCTGTCGAGCATTAGGCAGGGAACGGCAACACCCAATCCGGCGATATATGCCTGACCTTCGCCGCCAATATTGAACAGGCCGCAGTGAAAGGCGACAGCTACCGCCAGTCCGGTGAAAATAAAATTGGTCGCATAAAACAGCGTATAGCCGACACCTTCGCCGGAACCGAATGCGCCCTTGACCATTAGCGTCGCGGCGTGAAGCGGGCTTTCACCGACAAGCAGCACAACCATCCCGGCCACGATGAAAGCGACAAGAAGATTGATGAAGGGGATCAGACCGAAATCGACCCAAGCCGGTAGTTTTGCATAGGGTGTTGCCATTATTCAGCAGCCTCCTGACTTTCCACGCCTGCCATCAACAGGCCGAGTTCGCCCTCTGTTGCTTCCGGCGTACGTTCGCCGACCACGCGGCCGGCAAACATCACCAGAATCCGGTCGGAAAGCGAGCGGATTTCGTCAAGCTCGACAGATACCAGCAGGACCGCCTTGCCCTGATCACGCATTTCGATAATGCGTTTGTGGATGAATTCGATCGCACCGACATCGACACCGCGTGTCGGCTGGGCGACGACGAGGACTGAAGGGTCGCGTTCCATCTCGCGTGCCAGCACGATCTTCTGCTGGTTGCCTCCTGAGAAGTTGGCAGTTTTCAGGCGGCAATTGTCAGGCCGGATATCGTATTTGCCAATCTTGACGCGGGCATCGTCACGGATCGCATCCATGTCTAGAAACGGCCCGGATATATAACGCTTGTCATCGTGATACCCGAGAATGGAATTCTCGTATTCCTCGAACGGCAGGACGAGACCCATATGATGGCGGTCCTCGGGAACGTGGGCCATACCGCGCCCGCGCAGTTCGTTAGGGTCGGCCGAACCGGTGACGCCGATTGGCTGGCCGTCAAGCAGGGCAGTGCCGGACAGGGCTTTGCGTATTCCGGTAATCGCCTCGATCAACTGGGACTGGCCGTTGCCCGCGACGCCGGCGATGCCGACAATCTCTCCGGCGCGCACGTTGAACGAGACATCATCGACCATGGTGACGCCGCGTGAATCGCGAACCGTCAGTCCTTCGACCGAAAGCATGACATCACCTGGATTGGCCTCGCCCTTCTCGACACGCAGCAGGACGCGGCGGCCAACCATCAGTTCGGCCAGTTCCTCGACTGTGGTTTCTGCGGTCTTGCGAGTGGCGACCATGGTGCCCTGGCGCATGACGGAGACATTGTCGGTCACCGCCATGATTTCACGCAGCTTGTGGGTAATCAGGACGATGGTTTTGCCCTGTTCCTTCAACTGGCGAAGAATTCTGAACAGGTGGTTGGCTTCCGCAGGTGTCAGCACGCCGGTCGGTTCGTCAAGGATCAAGATTTCGGCGCCGCGATAAAGTGCCTTGAGAATTTCCACGCGCTGCTGCAGGCCGACTGGCAATTCCTCTATGACTGCGTCGGGATCGACTTCGAGACCGTATTCCTTCTCCAGGCGGTCGAGTTCGGCGCGGGCATCGGAGATGCCGCCGGCAAGAAGCGCAGCATTCTCGGCGCCAAGCATGACATTTTCCAGCACAGTAAAATTTTCTACCAGCATGAAGTGCTGATGAACCATGCCGATGCCGAAAGCGATGGCGTCGTTGGGCGTGTGGATGGTTACTGTCTTGCCATCGATACGGATTTCACCGCTGTCGGCCTGGTAGAAGCCGTATAGGATCGACATCAGCGTTGACTTGCCCGCGCCGTTTTCGCCGATGATGCCGTGAATCGTTCCGCGCGGTACCTCCAAATGGATGTCACGGTTTGCATGGACGGCGCCGAAGCTCTTGTTGATGCCGATGAGTTCGATGGCCGTTTCAGACATGCCCCCGGACCCTCCCATTTGATTTTTATCGTTTGGTCAAATTTTTATCATGGCGTGGCGCGATCGCCAATAGCGGACAGGAACCATTTACACTCTCGACAAATCAGGCCCCGCTTGTCAATTTCGCAATCATGAATAGTGCACAATTGACGTCTTTCATCTTCAATACAACCGCGCGCATCATCTTTGCCGAAGGTGCGGCCGCCAATCTCGGCGACAGCGCAGCCAAACTGCTGGGGCCGCGTGTGCTGCTGGTGACCGATCCGGGCATTCGTGCTCTCGGCCTGGCTGACGCCGCCATTGCCTCCCTTGAAGCGGCAGATGTCCGGGTTACGGTGTTCGATGCGGTGGAGGCCGATCCGTCGCTAGCCACGCTGGGGCAGGCCGAAGAACGCGCGCGTGAAACGGGTTCCACAGGTATTTGCGGATTTGGCGGCGGCTCTTCGCTCGATATCGCCAAGCTGACGGCTCTGCTGGCGGGCTCCGGCGAGGATATCGATGAAGCGTGGGGTGTTGGCAACGCCAGGGGACCACGCCTGCCGCTGGTACTGGTGCCGACCACTGCCGGAACCGGTTCGGAAGTAACGCCGGTATCGATCATCACCGTCGAGGGCGATGAAAAGCGCGGTGTCTCCTCGCCGGTCATCCTGCCCGATATCGCCGTGCTCGATCCCGCGCTAACGCTCGGCCTGCCCGCACACATAACCGCGGCAACCGGCATTGACGCCATGGTTCACGCGATCGAGGCTTATGCATCGAAATCGCCTAATAACAATCCGCTGTCGCGCATGATCGCGGTGGAAGCGTTGCGGCTGCTCGGCGCCCATATCGAAACGGCGGTATTCGACGGGGCAAACCGTGAAGCGCGAGCGGCGATGCTGCTTGGTTCGATGCTGGCCGGTCAAGCGTTTGCCAATTCGCCGGTTGCCGCCGTTCATGCACTTGCCTATCCCGTAGGCGGCATCTTCCATGTGCCGCACGGACTGTCGAATGCACTGGTGTTGCCGCATGTGTTGCGCTTTAACGCTGCCGAACGCGCCAACGGTTCCGAACAGCTTTACGCTGCACTTGCGCCGCATGCCTTTTCGGATCTTGGCGAAGAGGGCGGCACCCAGGCGACCTGCGCCGCCTTTATCGACCGCCTGGCAGCGCTTTCAGAAAAACTCGGTCTTGAAACCGGACTGCGCCAGGTCGGTGTTGGTGAAGACGATCTGGCGCGCATGGCTGCCGACGCGATGAAGCAGCAGCGCCTGCTGGTCAACAATCCGCGCGAAATGTCCGAGACCGACGCGCTTTCAATCTACAAGGCTGCCTGGTGAAAGGCGCTAGGTGCGCCGAAATAGGTGAACGCCTTTGTTTCTTGCCAAATGAGAAAACATGCCGGACCGGCCAATCGATCCGGGTACCCAGCCGTCGGCGGGGAACTGCCAAAGCGCCAAGATACCTTCGGATTTCAGCACCCGGTGCATTTCCGGCAACAATTTTTCCAGTGGCAGGGATGGAAATGGCAGGACGCCAAACAACAGCACACGATCAACGCTTTCGTTTGCAAGCCCGGTTTCCAATGCATCGCGGCAGACAACCTCGACGTTTTGCAGGCTTTCAACCTCAGCCTTTTCGCGCAACCGCTCGGCATAGGATGAAAGGGGTTCCATCGCGATCAGCTTTCCGCTGCTGCCGATCAACCGGGCGGCGCTTGGTGTGAAGAACCCCGTGCCGCTGCCGACTTCGAGAACGGTTTGACCCGATCTGACATCGGCAGCCTTTACTATCCGGTCGGGATTGTGCAGGAGCCGGCGAAACCGGCTCTCCATCGCCCAACCGGCAGGCTTGAGCAGGAGGTTGAGTACCCTTGACCTGCCGAGGTTGGCCTCGTTCATGCAATCACCCCGAATTTGCGCGGTGCACAAATCCTATTTTGGCTGCTTGGTTTTTCGAAGATAGGGCAGAACCCGTTCGAAACTGCCGAAGCGTTTTTCTGCATCCTCATCGGAGACGGCAGCCGTCACAATGACATCTTCGCCCTGCTTCCACTGGGCCGGCGTCGCGACCTGATATTTGGCGGTCAACTGGATGGAATCGATGGCGCGGAGAATTTCATCGAAATTACGGCCCGTGGTCATTGGATAGGTCAGGGTCAGTTTGACCTTCTTATCCGGCCCGATCACGAAGACTGAGCGAACCGTCTGGTTGTCGGCGGGCGTGCGGCCTTCGGCGCTGTCGCCTGCCTCGGCAGGCAGCATGTCATAGAGTTTGGCAACCTTGAGGTCCTTGTCGGCAATCAGCGGATAGTCGACATCGTGGCCGGTCGCGGTCTTGATGTCTTCCTTCCACCTGACATGGCTTTCCACCGGATCAACCGAAATGCCGATGATCTTGGC
Source organism: Phyllobacteriaceae bacterium (assembly GCA_024645155.1). Classification (GTDB taxonomy): domain Bacteria; phylum Pseudomonadota; class Alphaproteobacteria; order Rhizobiales; family Rhizobiaceae; genus JAHEGF01. Next base: position 9,896 of record JAHEGF010000002.1, read on the forward strand.
ATTGCGTTTTTCGAACTCACCCATCAGCCCGGCCATGTAACCGAGCTCTGTCGTGCAGACCGGGGTAAAGTCTTTGGGATGCGAAAACAGGATCGCATAACCATCACCGATCCAATCGTGAAAACTGATATCGCCATGGGTTGTTTCGGCGGTAAAATCGGGTGCGGTATCGTTGATACGCAGGCTCATGATGCATACTCCCTGATTTGCAAGGTTTGCGGCCAACCGGCAAGAGCAACGTGCTGCTCATTCCTTTGTGTACGCTAGCCGGTAAAAAAGACCAAAACCGGGACGGGTGCAACAGCGATTGCAACCGAAACCAGAAACCCGGGGAATGAAAACAATCGGCAAAAACCGGCAACCAGGCAAATGCCGCCGCCGCCGCCTACCACTGCGTTTCCAGGAATATTTAAAGCGATCATCACCGCCAGAAACCGGTATCGGACAAGGTAAGGCGTAATTCGATATGAAGAATTTTGAAGAATAAAATCCAGCCGTTCCTCAGTGGAGAGCGTTTGCAGGTTTTTCAGGAGTGACGCGGTCCGGTTTAGCCGCACCGTTTCGAAAGCGCGAATAATCGTTTGCTGGGGAACCAGGCGGCCGGTCAGGAAGGCGAGCGACAATGCTAGCACCGTGGCACCGTAGACCAGGGGCGCGATATTTGGCCCAAAAGTCGCCATCATCCCCAAGCCGATCTCGACGCCTGGCACAAATGGCAACGTCATCAGCACAACATAGACTGATATCGCAATCATGATCAGGCGGTGAAGCGCCGGTTCGGTGCTTGGAGTCAAATGCAGCGAGAGTTGTCCCAGGACCCAATTGCCGGCATATTTTGCGGCAATCAACACGGCAATCAGCAAGGCCATTTTCCATGCGATGCCAAAGAGCGAATGCAGTTTTACCGGAGAAGCCATTAATTCATGCAGCCATTACCGGTCAGAGAGGTCCCGAACGGTTTTCACTTCACTTCGCCGCGGATATTGTGCTCGACGTCGATAGTCCAGTACCAGCGCTTTCGGGTCCAGCGCATCGTACCTTCAAGTTTGCCGTCGCGGACCGTGCCCTGCCACACCATCTTGCCATCAGTCGGACTTGAAAGCTCCGCCAGGAAATGAATTTGCTCGCTATCCTGCCGGATCCAGTAAGGTGCCGACGAGAAATTGTATCGCTCGCAAATCGCGGAAGAAAATTCCCCGTCCTTGAATACAAGGGTGTCGCCAAGAGGCGCATTGCCACTGTCAGCTTCGCTGGAGCGAATGATGCCGGCACTGAACTGAAGTCCGTCCAGTGACTGTGCGGGGGTAGTAACGGGATTTGTCCCGTTGGTTTGTGCGTTGTCCTGGCCGAGCGCCGATTGCGGTCCAGCCAGTCCAGCGCCGAGGAAAAGTGCCACCGTTAACAGCCACAGGGCACAATACATGCCTTTGCTGTCAAGAACCGGCTTCATCCAGACCTCCCGTAATTATCAAACAGGTATATCCGCTAATGTATTCGTCCGGCAATCATCGGCAGCCAAATACTATAGTGTTTGCGAAATAAACGCGATTGAAGACTTGGTATTTCCGTTTTGTGTTTATCCGGCAGCGTCACGCCGCTGCCTTGTCCTTGAACTGCTGGTAGTCCTTGATAGCGGTAAAGCGGATCGCCTTCCAGCGTTCGGCCTCGTAGTTCAGCGAAAAGGTGTTTTGCGCCAAAAACACCGGATCTCCGTCGAGGTCGCGTGCAATGTCGGCACGGTGAGCGTTGGAGAACCTCTCCACCTCGGTGTGTTCGTCCGCTGATATCCAGCGGCACACGGAAAACCGCGCCAGTTCGAAATCGACCGGCAGGCCGTATTCCTGCGCCAGCCGCTCCTTGAGTACATCCAGTTGCAAGGCGCCGACGACGCCGACGATCGCCGGTGAGCCGTCTTCGGGCTGAAACAGTTGCACCACGCCTTCCTCGGCCATCTGCAGTAGCGCTTCCTTCAGCTTCTTGGCCTTCATGGCATCGCCGAGCTTGACGCGGCGCAAGATTTCCGGCGCGAAATTGGGAACGCCGCGAAACAGGATGTCCTCCCCCTCGGTCAGCGTATCACCAATGCGCAGCAGGCCGTGATTTGGAATACCGACGACGTCGCCGGCATAGGCCTCGTCGGCGATCTGGCGTTGATGGGCAAAAAAGAACTGCGGTGCCGAAAGGCTCATTTGCTTGCCGGTGCGCACCAGTTTGACTTTCATTCCGCGCGCCAGCTTGCCCGAGCAAATGCGGGCAAAGGCGATACGGTCACGGTGGTTGGGATCCATGTTTGCCTGGATCTTGAAGACAAACGCGCTCATTGCCGGTTCCGTCGCCGTCACCATGCGGCTGTCGGCTTCCTGTGCGCGCGGCGCCGGACCAAATTCGCTCAGCGCCTCGATCAGGTCGCGGACGCCAAAATTTTTCAGGGCTGAACCGAAGTAAACCGGCGTCAAGTGACCTTCACGAAACGCCTGTTCGTCGAATGGTTTGCAAGCCTCGCGCGCCAGGTTTACTTCCTCGATAAAACTCTCGCGTTCGTTTTCAGGCAATTTGCCAGCTGCGCTATCTGCTTCTGGACCGTTGACCGGTGTGCGGACCAACTCCGAATCCGAGCCGCGTATCGTGTTGGACGCCAGGTCATAGGTGCCGCAAAACGTCTTCGAGCGGCCAATCGGCCAATTGACGGGCGCAGTATCGAGTGCCAGTTTTTCCTCTACCTCGTCAAGGATTTCGAAGGGATCACGGCTTTCCCGGTCCATCTTGTTGATGAAGGTGATGATCGGTATGTCGCGCAAACGGCAGACCTCGAACAGCTTCAGGGTGCGCGGTTCGATGCCTTTGGCGGCGTCGATCACCATGACCGCCGAATCGACCGCCGACAATGTTCGGTAGGTATCGTCGGCAAAGTCCTCGTGTCCTGGTGTATCGAGCAGGTTGAAGACATGGTCGCCATACTCGAAAGTCATCACCGAGGTGACGACCGATATGCCGCGTTCGCGTTCGATCTTCATCCAGTCGGACCGCGACTGGATGCGGTTCTTCTTGGCCTTGACCTCACCGGCAAGCTGGATCGCGCCGCCAAACAGCAGCAGCTTTTCGGTCAGGGTGGTCTTGCCTGCATCTGGGTGGGCAATGATCGCAAAAGTGCGCCGCCGCGCCACCGCTTTTTTCAATGTCTCGGACATGGCTGGAATTCCGCAAATGAGTTGCGCGGGTTCTAAAGCAATTCCGGTAAAAGGGGAAACCGGTTTTCGGGCGGAAATGCGAAAAGATAAAAACGCTTCTGCCGGTTACCCTGACGGAAATGCCAAGAAACGAATTTTTCCGACAGATATACCTGATTGCGCTACACGGATGATTGATAACAGGAATAGGCATCGCACCTTTCAATGCAAACGGAGTTTCATTACAGAAAGTACTTTAACGTGACTATCCAAATGGAACCCCGATGCTCCGTACTTCGCAGTCACCTGCCGAACCGACTTTGCTGCACATGGCGTTTGGCGGCGGGACACCTGTACGGGCGCTGGCGACAGCTGCGGTCGTTGGTACAGTGCTTACCGCGATAAACCATGGCGATGTTGTTGTTGCCGGTGATTTCCCGCCGTTCATCAAGGTTGTCCTGACCTATTGCGTGCCCTATTGCGTGACGACATGGGGTGCTATCATCGGCAAGCGTGCGCAATGGCGGCAAGATCAATCCATGCTGTAGCGCCCATCTGGGGGAGCCAGACATGCAGATTGAGGATTTTTTCAACAGGCAAAACATTATCGACCTGTCATTCTTCAATTTCGGCAATGCGATCACAGCGGCATATTTCGCTGATCACGACTTGCGCATTCTCAAGGTAAACGAGAATTTCAAGAAATTCTTTCCGGTTCTGGGGAATGTCACAAATGCCAGTTTTCCCGACGTGCTCGAGCAGATCGGAATGCCTGCGAAGCAGATTGCGTCATTCGTTACCGATCTTGAAACCAAGGGCTCCGTTCTGATACCGCAATTGCAAATCCGCATTGACGGACAGGACCGTGTGTTTTCACTTCTGTCCACACGCACCGGTCACGATGCCTTTACATATCTAAACGGTGTGCAAGGGCAGTTTGTCGACCGAACCGAAGAGTGGACCTTGAGGCGTGAGCGAGAAGAGCTGGTAAAGCAGAAACTGCGTGATCGTGAACTGATCGAGGAAAAGAGCAGGCAACTGGAGAATCTCGCGACACGGCTCGCGAAATATCTTTCGCCGCAGATTTACCAGAGCATTTTTTCCAATACCGAAGATGAGCGCCGGTCACCGACGCGCAAGAATTTGACGGTGTTCATGTCCGACATCGTGCAGTTTACGAACCTGACCGAAGCTCTCGATCCCGAACGCCTTGCCCTGATCATCAATTCCTACCTGTCGGAGATGGCGGCGGTTGCGCTTGATTGCGGCGGGACCATCGACAAGTTCATCGGTGATGCAGTGCTGGTGTTCTTCGGCGACCCGGAAAGCGAGGGCGAAACAGAGGACGCCCTGAAATGTATCGAGATGGCGCTCCGCATGCGGTTGCGGATCGAGGAATTGCAGAAATACTGGCGCAAGCAGGGTGTCTCCGACGGACTGTTCGTGCGCATGGGCATTTCAACGGGCTATTGCACGGTCGGCAATTTTGGTTCCGAACAATTGCTGGAGTATACCGCGCTTGGCCGTCCGGTGAACCTTGCCTCGCGTATCCAGGACCTTGCCGAGCCCGGAGCGATCGTCATCGACGACAGTACCAACACGCTGGTATCCGAGCACGTCGAAACGACGCCATTGCCTCCGCTAACACCGAAAGGTTTTTCTCGCCCGGTTCCGGTTTTTGCCGTCAGCGACTTCAAGTCCGACGAACATCGTGAAAACCGCCAACGGCTGTCACGCACCGGCGAACACGTTGAAGTCAACGTCATCAACAGTTCCAACATTCGCGCTGCCATTGAAGAACTGCTGCGTATCCAGCAGGATTTCGAGAAACAATATTCCGGCGTGCAATCACGGGATACCGGCGACAGCTAGGGTTTCGAGCGCTTCGACCTATATCTGCGGATGTTTGGAACATACGGACAATTGCGGCTGCCCACATGGTCAGCGCTCAAGTTTTGCCAGTGCACTCCTGAGCGCGTTCTTCGTTTTGCGCCAATCCGCGTGTTCCGTGTGGATTGATATGATCACGCCTTCGTCTTCGTGGTGGAAATAACCTTCATCGCGGTCAATATCATCGAGTGTACCGATAACCTGAAAGACCCTGATTGGCTGCGAAAACCCTTTCATCGCGACGGCTTCCTGTTCCTGTGCAAACAACCAATCCTTTACCAATGAGTAGGTCTCGGCAGACATCAGGATACCGCCTGGCTCGGCGTGCGATTCCAGTCTTGCAGCAAGATTCACCTCATGCCCGATGATGGTGTAATCCATCCGGTCCTGGCTGCCGAAGTTTCCCACGGTGCAGTAGCCGGTATTGATCCCCATTCGCGCCAGAAACGGGCGATCGATCCATCCGGCATCCTGCCAGACTGCCTGTAGCTGATGCAGCCGCTCCTGCATTGCCAGCGCCATGCGAACACACGCTTCGGCGTCTTCTTTCACGCCGGGACTTTCGGGGTCGCCAAAAAAGCACATGATTGCATCGCCTATGAACTTGTCGAAAGTGGCTCCGTATTCTTCGGCAATTGCAGACATCTCCCGGAGGTATTCGTTGAGCAGTGCCGTCAGTTCCTCTGACTCCAGCTGTTCGGTTATTTGTGCAAAGCCGACGATGTCAGAAAAGAATATTGTCAGTTTTTTCCGCTTTGACTCAATGGCCACATTTTTTTCGTCATCGATAATCGACTGGTAAAGTTGCGGTGGAACATATTTTGCCAGTTGGTGAGATATGTTTTCGACAACGGTTTTGGAGTTGCGGAGTTCGTTGACCAGACGGGTATTGTCGATGGCGATCACGGCCTGCGCAGCGAATGTCCGTAATACCGATAGCTGTGCTTTTGTCAGCGGCCCCGGAGTCTGCCGAATTACTCCAAGCACGCCGATTGCCTTGCCGTCGCGCAGCATCGGCATCATCGTCACGGCGCGGTAACCACTGAGCAGGAAATTCTTCGCCCCCGTACTGTTCCTGCTGGGGGAGTTGGCTACATCCGGAATATCGATTTCGGTTCCTTCCAAAATGGCCATGCCGTGCATGTATTCGCGATTTAGCGGAAACGGGAAGCGCCTGCGCCAGGCATCGGCCCGTATCGGGTCCTCATCGGCAACGGCAACGGCGTCAACGATGTCGCCCATCGGCAGAGCCACACTGATTGCGGCACCTGGAAACAATTTCGAACCGCTGCGAACTATCGCATCGAAGACCGGTTGTGTATCACTTGGGGAACTGCTGATGACATGAAGAATTTCATTTGTTGCAGATTGGCGATCAAGCGCTTCGCGCAGTTCGCGTTTTACCATATCCAGTTCGGCACCGGGTTCAGAGCCACCGCCGCTGTGGTCAGTTTTCGCACGCTTTTTCCGGTCTCGGGTCATGTCACCTCCGGCGTCATCCTTCACCTTTCCATATTTTCGGGATGCTTCCAAATGACCGCAAAGCTTCTGATCAAGCGTCCATTTGGCCGCAACTGTTTTCGGCAGGTGAAATTTCATCACGAATATGCTGACTGCCATCTGATGGATGGTAGTTGCAGTCCAAACTGCCGTTCAAGAACCGTCACCCGAACTTCCCAGTCCGGAGCCTGCGTTACCGTGCATGTCTTGTTACGGATTGATTGCCTTGACCGCCAGGGCACGTGCCATCATTTTTATCGGTTCTGCGGTCCCGACATTATTTCTGAGCACATTCTGGAGCTTGTCCTGCTGCGATTTGTCGAGGCTGATATAATAGCCTGGTGCCGGCCCTGTGCCCAAGGTGAAGGGGTGCAAGAAATCAGCAAATGTATCAAACACAGTAGGTATCTCGATATTGGTGATTTCGACACTTGAAAATCCCGCGTCAGTACACAACTTCATCAGCCCGTCTGACGTACAGTCGGGAAACCGGGCAGCTTCATCGAGTTGAATTGACTTCTCGTCAATTTCTGCCGCTGCTTTCCAGAACTTGTCAATAAATCCGACACCGCCCGACGGATAGTTCCAGACATAAAAGGAGATGACGCCGCCCGGACGCGTAACACGATTCATCTCGGCAAATGCCTGACGTTTGTCGGAAACGAAATTCAAAACGAGAGCCGAAGTGGTGACATCAACCGCATTGGCCGGGAGGGGCAGATGTTCAGCGTCAGCGACCTCGAACTTTGCACGGTGATCCCCTATCGTGTTCCTTGCGTGATCCGCAAATCCTTCTGATGGTTCTATCGCGAACAGTGATCGGGGTGCACAGTTATCCAAAATCGTGCGCGACAATGCGCCGGTTCCGCAGCCGATTTCCAGCCAGTCGCAGTTTCGCGGAGCGTCCAGCCACCCGAGAAATTCGAGAGCGATCTTATGGCTCCAACGACCCATGTAGTGTTCGTAATTGTCGCTGGCACTCCATGCGTCGTGTTTGTTGGTATCGCTCATTATCAGTTTCCTCGATACGTTTTCGCAGGAGCATTTTTTCGAGCAGCAAGCTGCACAACTTTCCGGAAACTTACAAGATGAACGCTGTTCATCGCCTGAAGCATTTTGACCCCTCTGTCGTTCCCGGTTTGTGCCTTGTTCGATGTTGCCGCAGCGAGGGACATCCCTTCCCATTGTGCGTCACCTCCGTTAAGTATCAGCACAACCCCTGACAGCCGACGGATAAAAACATGGCCCGCATTCTCGATATCGCCAAACGGGTCCATGACCATACCTGGAAGCTCGATCCGATCGTGCGCTCACTGCTCGACACGGATTTCTATAAGCTGCTGATGCTGCAGATGATCTGGAAAATGCATCGCGATGTACGTGTCACGTTTTCGCTGATCAACCGCAATCCGAAAGTGCGTTTGGCAGACGAGATCGATGTCGGCGAATTGCGGGAACAGCTTGACAATGCGCGCACGGTAGGGCTGTCGAAGAAGGAACTCATCTGGCTGGCGGGTAACTCGTTTTACGGCAGCAAGCAGATATTCGAGCCGGAATTCCTCGCCTGGTTTACCGACTTCAGCCTGCCGGGCTACGATCTTTCCGTGCGTGACGGACAATTCGAGCTGGAGTTTGATGCGCCGTGGACTGACGCCATGATGTGGGAGATTCCGGCGCTCGCCATCATCAACGAGTTGCGGTCACGTGCGGCTGTGCGTTCGCTCGGGCCATTTGCACTCGACGTGCTTTATGCTCGCGCCAAAGCCAAGATGTGGGGCAAGGTGGAGAGCCTCAAACAACTCGAGGGTTTGCGGCTGTCGGATTTCGGGACGCGCCGGCGCCATTCGTTTCTGTGGCAACGCTGGTGCGTGCAGGCGCTGGCGGAAGGAATTCCCGGTGCCTTTACAGGCACGTCAAATGTATTGCTCGCCATGGACAATGACCTGGAAGCTGTCGGCACCAATGCGCACGAATTGCCGATGGTGTACGCGGCGCTTGCCGATAGCGAGGACGCGATCCGGGCAGCGCCTTACAAGGTGCTCGAAGACTGGAACAAGCTTTATGGCGGTAACCTGCTTATCGTGCTGCCAGACACTTTCGGAACGGCGGCGTTTTTGCGGGATGCACCGGACTGGGTCGCTGACTGGACCGGCTTCCGGCCTGATTCCGCACCGCCGGTCGAGGGCGGCGAACGGATCATCGAGTGGTGGAAATCGCGTGGCAGAAACCCGAAAGAAAAGCTGCTGATCTTTTCCGACGGGCTTGATACCGGCACCATCACCAAGACGTTCCACCATTTCAACGGCCGTGTGCGCATGGCCTTTGGCTGGGGCACGAACCTGACCAATGATTTTCGTGATTGTGCTCCGCAGGCCAATGATCAGTTGCAGGCGATATCCCTGGTCTGCAAGGTGACTTCGGCCAATGGCCGACCGGCGGTCAAACTGTCGGATAATCCGCGCAAGGCTACCGGTGATGGCGATGTAGTCCGGCGCTATCTGGAAATCTTCGGCTCCGAGGAAAGGGTCGAACGCAAGGTCGTGGTCTGAAGATGGCATTAATTCCGGCTGCAGTACATCGCGGGTACCGTTTTCTCCGGCGCCTCAATAACCGCCTTTACCGGCAGGACGTCGAGACTTCAGAGGCCGAACACCGCGCCGAGTTCATGCGCCGCGCCTTTCACGCCCTGAGCTTCAACGGCATTTCCGGTGATTATGCTGAATTCGGATCGCATGGCGCCACCACCTTTGCGCTGGCCCATGGCGAAATCAGCCGCTGGAAGGCGAAACGCAAATTGTGGGCGTTTGATTCATTCAGCGGTTTGCCGGACCAGCAAAGCGAGGCCGACTATCACCCTGGTTGGAAAATGGGAAAGATGGCGACGTCTCAGGCGGATTTCGCCGAGTTGTGCAGGAAGCGTGGAATTCCCGATGAGGCCTACCGCATGGTGGCGGGTTATTACGATGATACACTTGCCGGCAAGGCCGATAATGATCCGGACCTGCCATCCGATATCGCGCTTGCATATATCGATTGCGATTTGCATTCGTCGACCCGGACAGTGCTGGAATTCCTGGTGCCGCGCCTGAAGCACGGCATGATCATCGCCTTTGACGACTATTTCTGCTTTTCGGACAAAACGGTCTCAGGCGAGCGGCTTGCGTGTCTCGAGGTTTTTGAAGGACATGCCCGGTTCTCGCTATTGGATTACGTGCAATATGGCTGGCACGGCATGTCGTTTATAGTTGAAGACAGGACCTTACGGCCGGAACCGGCGCGCAGTTGACATCGAACGGTACTTGTCTCATGAATCGCTGATGGGGTTGGCGAATACCCCGTGAGGAGACAGCCCAAGTTTCGCATCCTGATTTGATCGTTTAACGATAGGATGCATCATGCCGTCACCGACACAGATTTCCGTATCCCAACTTTCCCGCCTGATCGGCACGCCGGACGCACCGGCCATTATCGATATTTGCATCGATGATGATTTCGCGCTGGATCCGGCACTCATACCGGGCGCCTTCCGCCATCCTTTCACGGATATCGAGGCGCTCTTACCGCGCCTTGCGGGCCATAACGCGGTTATCGTCTGCCAGAAAGGCAGGAAAATAAGCGAGGGCGCCGCTGCGCTGCTGAGGACGTACGGGGTTGCAGCCGAAAGCCTGGAAGGCGGTATGGTTGCTTGGCGTGAAGCAGGAATGGCAGCGGTTCCCTGGTCGTCGTTGGCCCATGCCGGCGGTCAACTGCCGACGCTTTGGGTCACGCGGCAAAGGCCGAAAATCGATCGCATCGCCTGCCCGTGGCTGATCCGGCGCTTTGTCGATCCGCAGGCGCGGTTCCTGTTTGTCGCCCCATCGGAAGTTGAAGCTGTGGCGGAGAAATTTGCGGCCATTCCGTTCGATGTTGACGGAGTATTCTGGAGCCATCGCGGTGATTCGTGCACATTCGATACCATGGTTGACGAATTCGGTCTTGGCGGCGAAGTGGCGCTGGCGCGCCTTGCAACCATCGTTCGAGGAGCCGACACAAACCGCCATGACCTTGCTCCACAATGTGCCGGCTTGCTGGCGATGTCGGTCGGTCTGTCGCGCATGTATCGTGACGACCTGGAACAGCTGAAGGCCGGAATTGCCATCTACGACGCCCTTTACCGATGGTGCCGCGACGGTGTTGACGAGGGGCATGACTGGCCGGCGGGGTCCGGGTCGTGACTGCAATGGCCGACGCTGGCAAGGGGGCAGACGAGTTGCCGTTTCCCGGCTTTGCAGAGGCATTGAAAGTGTGGGCGCGTATTGGCGTATTGTCGTTTGGCGGGCCGGCAGCGCAGATCGCATTGATGCATCGTGAGATTGTCGAAGAACGCAAGTGGCTGTCGGAGAAACAGTATCTCGATGCGCTGGGATTTTGCATGCTTCTGCCCGGACCCGAAGCAATGCAGCTTGCGACCTTCGCGGGCTGGCGGCTGCATGGTGTCCGTGGTGGACTGGCCGCCGGATTGCTGTTCGTCCTGCCCGGCGCGGCAATGGTGCTGTTGCTGGCAGCGCTTTACTCCGCATTTGGCAATGTACCGGTTGTTGATGCGGTGTTTCTTGGCATCAAGGCAGCAGTTGTCGTTGTCGTGCTCGAAGCGCTGCTGCGGGTTTCAAAACGGGCACTTGGGACCCTTTCTCACCGGCTCATCGCATTTGCTGCCTTTGCCGCGATATTCTTTTTTTCCATACCGTTTCCGGTTGTCGTCGCGGTTGCAGCATTGTGGGGCTTTATCGCGGAGCCTTTGGGGGTACAGGAGTTGGCGCAACCGGCTGCCGTGCGCCATGACTGGCGAAAGACGGCAGTCACGGTTCTGAGCTGGCTGGTGATCTGGTGGGCACCGCTGCTGCTTCTTTTGTTGTCACCTGCAACCGGACTTCTGTGGGAACTCGGAATGTTTTTCTCCAAGCTTGCGGTCGTGACATTCGGCGGCGCCTACGCTGTACTCGCCTACATGGCGCAGGATGTCGTCAACGCGCATGGATGGCTTAGCGCCGGTGAGATGCTCGACGGGCTGGGGCTTGCGGAAACCACCATGGGGCCGCTCATTTTGGTGACCGAGTTTGTCGGATTTCTCGCCGCGCACAAACACGGTGGCTTTGCGCTCGGGCTGGCGGCGGCGGCGGTCACGTTGTGGGCAACATTTGCGCCGTGTTTTCTGTGGATTTTCGCGGGCGCGCCCTACATTGACTGGATCGGAACACAGCCGCGGCTGCGTGGTGCGCTATCGGCCATAACTGCAGCCGTAGTCGGCGTGATACTCAATCTGGCAATCTGGTTTGCGATTCACGTGTTCTTTGCGAGAATTGCCGATATCGACAATAGTTTGCTCCACTTCCCGATGCCCGAACCGACCAGCCTCGATTGGCGGGTCGTGGCGATGTTTGCGGTTTCGGCATTGCTGCTGTTCCGCTTTCACTGGGGGATAGCTGGCGTGCTTTCAGTGGCAGGCATGCTTGGTGCCCTGACTGCGCTCTTGTGATGGAGCTTACTGCCCGCGATTGTGTGTGCGCTGATAAAGCGTGGCAATAATCCGGCTGGCGGTCTTTTCAAAAAGGAACGGCAGGATCGCATGAACAGTCGCGGCAAAGGCTGCGGCAAACAGCATCGCTGCAAAACGGCCGGCAAACGCCATATGCTCGAGATAGCTCTCATCGACCGAGGCGGGATGATCGGAAAACAGGCGGGTCAGTGATGGCATTGTGGGATCCCCTTTATGATTTTGTGTACACATTCGCATGTTTCAGCCGAAAACATGTCTCAAATATCTATTGATTTCCAGGAATTTTGGGATGATTATCCCGATATGTCACTGATTGACGAGATAGACAGACGAATACTCGGGGAATTGCAACGTGATGCAACCCTTTCAGCGGACCAGTTGTCGGAACGGGTCAACCTGTCACGCAATGCCTGCTGGCGAAGAGTCCGGCGCCTGGAAGACGACGGTATTATCTCTGGCCGTGTTGCACTGGTCGATGCGGAAAAGCTTGGACTCGGGCTGTCGGTGATGATCCTGATCCGAACCAAGAACCATGACCCGGAGTGGCTGGACGGATTTCGCAAGGCGGTAGCTGCAATGCCGGAAATCACCGGTGTCTACCGTATGACCGGTGACCTTGATTACGTGCTGCGCGCCCGCATCGCCGACGTGAAGGCCTATGACCGGCTTTACCAAAGGCTGATTGCCAAGGTGCCGCTGGCCGATGTATCTGCGTCTTTCGTCATGGAAGAAATCAAGGATACCACGGTCGTTCCACTGGAAATCCGCTGATCGATTTTCCTGAAACTGACGATTGCAAATCACGGGATGGAAGCAGCGGTAATGGCGATGAAAAACAACAGCCCTGAAATCGGCATCATCCGCCTACCGCACGGTGCGGGGATCGATCTGCCCGCGTATGAGAGCGCGGGTGCGGCAGGGATGGATTTGCGTGCGGCGATACCGGATGGGGAGAGCCTTGCCATTGCACCTGGGGCACGCGCATTGATTCCGACGGGACTGGTGTTTGAAATTCCGCAAGGCTTTGAAGGCCAGGTGCGCCCGCGTTCGGGGCTGGCGCTGAAACACGGAATAACCTGCCTCAACACGCCTGGCACGATCGACAGCGATTACCGCGGCGAGGTCGGTGTGCTGCTGGTCAATCTAGGCTCAGCCGATTTCAACATAGTACGCGGGCTGCGCATCGCCCAGCTTGTGGTTGCACCGGTCACGCAGGCCACGATTTGCGAGCACAAGCTGGCGTCAGCCACCGAGCGCGGCGCTGGCGGATTTGGTTCAACGGGGACAAAATGAACTCCAGATCCGGTTTTGCAAGTACTACGCCAGCCACCTAGCGTCGGCTGTTAAAAGCAGTCCGGGATCGGGAACAGGCAAGGGAATAATGTCATGGTCAGTTTCAAGGCGGCAGTACTCGAAAAATGCATGACGGATCGGCCGTTTTCAAAAAGCCAGCCATTGGCAATCGAGACCATCGAAGCGGAACGCCCCCATGACGGCGAAGTCCTCGTGCGGATCAATGCGGCCAGTTTGTGCCGCTCCGACCTTTCGGTCATCACGGGTGTTCGCGCTTGGCCCATGCCGATTGTTCCGGGCCATGAGGCAAGCGGAACCGTCGAAGAGGTTGGCAACGGCGTCACCCAGCTCTCGCCCGGCGATCAGGTCGTGCTTGTCTACCAGGCGCAATGCGGCGCCTGTCCATGCTGCGTTGCGGGCGATGCCCACTTGTGCGAACCGGGTCTTGCGGCAAACCGCGCCGGTTCTTTGCTGACCGGCGGTCCAAGATTGTCATTCAAGGGGCAAAAGCTCCATCACCACATGGGGCTTTCAGCATTTGCGGAAATGGCAATCGTCTCCGAGCATTCGCTTGTCAAGGTGGACACCGCCTTGCCGCCCGATATCGCGGCGCTATTTGGCTGTGCTGTGATGTGCGGGGCCGGAAGCGTCATCAACACGGGCAGGGTCCAGGCGGGAGAAACAGTCGTCATTGCAGGTATCGGGGGGGTAGGCGCCAGCGCCATACTCGGTGCCCGGCTTGCAGGCGCTGGCCGGATTATCGCGGTCGATCCAAGCCCGGAAAAAAGAACGGTGGCGGCCGATCTCGGTGCGACCGATACTGTTACTGCCGGACCTGGTGCCGCCGGCGAGATCCTGGAGATGACCGGCGGCGGGGCCGATTGCGCCCTTGAAACCGCCGGAACACTCGAGGCCTTTGAAACCGCCTATGCGTCAGCCAGGCGTGGCGGACGTGTCGTCAATGTCGGGCTGGTCAATCCGGCAACACCGTTTGCGCTGGATCTTGCCGCTCATGTCACCAGTGCCAAGGCGGTGACCGGCAGCTACATGGGCAGTTGCAATCCGCAGGTGGATATCCCGAAATTTGTCGAGCTATACAAGGAAGGCCGGTTTCCTGTTGACCGGTTGATCACACACCGGATGCCGCTTGGAGATATCAATACGGCGCTGGAGAACATGGCAGCGAGCAAGGCGCTGCGCCAGATTATCATTCCGTGACAGCCGGCCTGTCTGAGGCTTGGGCATGTCGCGTATTCGGAATTGATCGCTTTTCCAGAATGGCATCCAGCGACCAATGATCCCGGTGGCGCAAAAGCCAAAGGGCAACCATGGCCAACAAGGCACACAGCGAAATCGTCATGTTGCGGTTCACCGGGAAACCGTTTTCGTCAATTCTGAAGGGATCGAAATAGCCGGGCAACTGCCGGTAGACCGAATAGGCGTGCATCACGGCCAAAGCGCCATAACTGGCGATTCTTGCCCAACCGGCGAAAACCAGTATGCACAGGGCGATCTGCACACCGGCAATCATGTAGACCTGCCAGAGGCCGATATCGACGCCGTCAAAATATCTGGCGAGTTTGATGTATTGCTGCGGGGCGAAAAACTTGTTTGCCGCCCAAACAAATATGAACCATGCGCAGCCGAAGCGGAGCAACAACAATGCCAACGCCTCACGGCTGTGCGGTGTCCAAAAACGTGTCATTCAATCCTGCCGATTTCGGAAAACCATTGGCAGAACCGGTGGTAACGTACAATTAAATCAGGCTAACATTTGCGTGAGAAGAAAACCGGCCGAAGAACCATGATACAGCCATTGACTGTCATCGACATGCATACCGGCGGCGAGCCACTTAGGATCGTCACCGGCGGCTATCCGGACCTTCCCACGGGTACCATCCTTGAAAAGCGCGCCCATGTTCGTGACAATCTTGATCATTTGCGGAAAATCCTGATGTTTGAGCCGCGTGGTCATTTCGACATGTATGGCGCACTTCTGGTGGAGCCGGATTTGCCTGGCGCGGACATCGCGGTGCTTTTCATGCACAATGAAGGCTATTCGACGATGTGCGGCCATGCGATCATCGCACTGGGACGCTATGCAATTGATGAAGGCCTTGTCGAGGCGCGCGAACCGGTCACGACTGTCAACATCGAATGCCCGTGCGGACTGGTGGTGGCGAGTGTTGACGTAAAAGATGGCCGGACAGGATCGGTTTCCTTCGACAGCGTTCCGGCTTTCCTTTTTGCCCAAAACAGGCAAATAGCCGTTCCGGGGTTCGGTACTGTGGATGCCGATATCTCCTATGGCGGTGCCTATTATACTTTGGCCGATGCAGGTCAGTTCGGGCTGGAATTCGGCCGCGATTCCGTGCGCGCATTTGCCGATGCAGCGAGCGCACTGACCAAGGAGGTCCGGCGCAGGGTTCCGCTTGCCCATCCCGACCATGATGATCTCGCGTTTTTGTATGGTTCGATCCTGACCGATGGCGGCAACGGCGCAGACGGGAAACCGTCACGCAACATATGCGTATTTGCCGATGCCCAGGTCGATCGCTCACCGACAGGTTCGGGCGTTACCGCAAGGCTCGCAGCCATGCATGCCAAGGGAGAAGCCGATACGGCAGATACGCGCCTGTTTGAGAGCATAATCGGTTCCCGGTTTACCGGCATGGTCGTGCGCAAAACCAAATGCGGTCCGCATGATGCGGTCATTGTCCGCGTTTCGGGACGCGCCCATTACAGCGGGCGTGCCGAATACATAGTCGAAGAAGACGATCAACTTGGTGGCGGGTTCCTGGTGCGGTGAAAATGGTATTCCATGCAATTTCGAGCTTTTCGAATACGTTTCCATACTGTGGCCGCTGCCGAGAACGAAGCTGACTCGAGATTTTCGTCCGGAATGATTAAAGTGCGGCCAAACAACAAGGAGAGGCATCATGAGCAAGACGCGAAATCCCCGGACAACCAAAGGCCGCGGCCGTGTCTATGACAGTATCATCGACACGATCGGGGACACTCCACTGGTGCGACTTGCCAAGTTCGAAAAGGCGCAGGGGTCGAAAGCGAAAATTCTTGCAAAGCTTGAATTCTTCAATCCGATTGCCTCGGTCAAGGATCGTATCGGCGTATCCATGATCGAAAGCATGGAAGCGGCCGGCACGATCACACCCGGCAAGACGGTCCTGATCGAACCGACTTCCGGTAATACCGGAATTGCCCTGGCCTTTGTTGCAGCAGCAAAAGGTTACCGGCTGATATTGACCATGCCGGAGACCATGTCGATGGAACGCCGCAAGATGCTGGCGCTGTTTGGAGCCGAGTTGCATCTGACGGAGGGTGCAAAAGGCGTGAAAGGTGCAATCGCCAAGGCCGAGGAACTGCTTGCGGAAATCAAGGATTCGGTAATGCCGCAACAGTTTGAAAATCCGGCGAACCCCGAAATTCACCGCACTACCACTGCCGAAGAAATCTGGAACGATACCGGCGGCGATATTGACATTTTCATATCCGGGGTGGGCACCGGCGGCACGATTACCGGTGTTGGTCAGGTATTAAAGAGCCGGAAACCGGATCTGCACGTCGTGGCAGTTGAACCGGAAGACTCTCCGGTCCTATCGGGCGGGGAACCGGGACCGCACAAGATCCAGGGCATTGGTGCCGGTTTTGCCCCGGCGATTTTGGACCGTGAAATCTACGACGAGGTTGCCCAGGCATCCAACGAGGACAGCATCGTGACCGCGCGAGCTGTCGCGATGCTCGAAGGCTTGCCGGTCGGAATTTCATCGGGAGCGGCGCTGACGGTGGCAGCACGCGTTGGTGCGCGGGCGGAAAATGCGGGCAAAACCATTGTTGTCATCATTCCATCCTTTGCCGAGCGCTATCTGTCGTCGGCCCTTTTTGACGGTATTTCAGTAGTAGGGGTATGAGGCAGGCCGGCACCAGCGGGTAACATGCTCCGGATGCGTATCCGGAGCGGTTAGCCGAAGACCAGCCGCGGCAGCCACAACACGATGCCGGGGAAAGCGATAAGGACACCGACCGTAATGACGTCGGCTACGAAGAACGGCGAAGCGCCGCGAAATACATCCTGAACCGAAATATCGTCGCGCACGCCGGCGACGACAAAACAGTTGAGACCGATCGGCGGCGTGATGAGGCACAACTCGGCCATTTTCACTACGATGATGCCGAACCAGATGGCGCACTCGGCACCGGACATGCCGAGTGCCGAATCTGCAGCAGAGATGCCTTCACCACCATTCAATGCAATTACGGCGGGAAAAGTTACCGGCAATGTCAATATCAACATGCCGATGGCATCCATGAACATGCCGAGAATGACATAAGCACCGAGGATGCATAGCAATGTCAGCATTGGGGGTTGCTCGAGAGTCGTCAGCCAGGCTGCAAATGTTCCTGGAAGGTCTGCAAATCCGAGATAACGCACATATATCAGCACACCCCAGATCATGGTGAAAATCATTGTTGTGAGCTTGGCCGTTTCCATCAGCGCTCCGCCGAGGTTCTTCCAGCGCATGCCGTGCCAAAGCGCCAGCATAAGCACAATGAAGGCGCCAAGAGCACCGGCCTCGGTCGGCGTGCCCCAACCGAAATAGATGCAGTAAATGATGATTGCGACGACAGCGAAGATGGGAAGTGCGCCGGGAATGCTCTCGAACCGTTGCTTCCAGGTGAAGCCTGAAATCGGGGGACCGAGGTCCTTTCGCCATTTCGCCAGACCGATGATCAAAACCGCGTAAATTACCGCTGAAACCAGTCCTGGCAGAAAACCAGCCATCAACAGCTGGCCGACGCTGGCTTCGACGATGATGGCATAAATTACAAGAATGGCAGATGGCGGGATGAGTGATGCGAGTGTTCCGCCGGCAGCGACGACGCCGGCGGCAAACCGCTTGTCGTATCCAAGTGCCAGCATTTCCGGGATCGCGATACGCGCAAACACTGCCGATGTTGCTACAGAAGCGCCCGACACCGCGGCAAAACCGGCAGTCGCAAACACCGTTGCGACGCCGAGGCCGCCCGGCAGCCAGCCGACCCACCGTTTAGCCGCCTCAAACAGCGCCTTTGTCAATCCGGCATAGTAGGCAAGATATCCGATCAGGATAAATGTCGGAATTAGTGCCAGCACGTGCGTGGAGGTTTTGGAATGGGGAATTTGGCCGGAAATCTTAATGGCTGTCACGAATCCGCGTGCAAAGCCCTGGTTCTTGTCGATCGAGAAGATGATGAACAAGCCGATAAAACCGATAAGTGCGGTGGCAAATGCGACGCGGACACCGATCAGAACAAGGACAATCAATACGCCGGCAAGAAGGATGGAGACCTCAATGGTGGTCATCCGCGAGTCTCCTCGAAGCCGGATACGGTTTCGGCCTCATGGGCCGCCTGGGTTGCGGGATCCTCGATCAGAGGCACGGCCACCGGCGTGTCGTCTCCGCCCCGGATTGCAATGGCGTAGGCCCAGGCTTGCAGGAGCAGGCGCAGCAGCATCAGGGACAGCGCAATCGGGACGGCGATTTTTACCGGCCAGGTTGGCAGGCGGATATCACCGGTGGAATCGCCGATATTGAACGCCCGCATTGCATGATCCAAGGATCCGTAAATCAGTGCTGCGGTAATCGCAATCATCAGAATGACGCTGGCAAATTCGGCAATCCACAGCGGCCGGCCCTTCAATTTGCCGATCAGGATGTCCATGCGGATATGGCCACCAAGTCTCTGGCAATAGGCGAGTCCGAGAAATGCCATCAGCGGCACTGCCGTTATCATCCAGTCGATAAATCCTGGTATGGGCCAATTAAACAGCTTGCGGCCGAGAATATTGGCAACCGACAAAAGCATGACCACGAGGATGACGATACCCGCTGCAAGATTGAGCCAGCTTTCAAAGCGGAACATGAACCTGTCGGCTTGGCTGACAGCAGTATCGTTTTCACGAACATTTCCAGAAGACATGTGACCGTTTCTCCGTTAATGCGCCGCGGCGTCAACAAAACGCCGCGGCGCCATGAAGCCGGCTACATGCCTTTGGTTTCGCCAATTGTCTTGATTACGAAATCATAGAGTTCGCGGGCCGGAAGTCCGGCTTCGGTATTGGCCTTGATCCAATCGTCGCGAACCGGACCAGCGGCGGCTTCGCGCATTTTGGCCACTTCGTCATCGGGCAGGGTGATCTTTTCGATGCCTTTTTCCGCCATTAGCGGATCCCATTTGTCATACACTGCCTGATAGGCTGTGTAATATGCTTCCATCGCTTCCGGTATCGAGGACAGCAATGCTTCACGGTCGCCATCAGAAAGGGATGCGAGCGCATCAGTATTGGCAACCACCGGGCAGTTGACCGAGCCCGGATCGAGATTTGTCGTCCACCATTTCGCGATGTCGGTGGTGCGGAACGACATATGTGCGTGCGGCGCAAAAGCGACCGCGTCAACGACACCGGATTCCAGCGCGTTGTAGGCTTCTGACGATGTCACCGAAGTTGGTACGGCACCAACCTTTTCGAAAGCGTTGCCCATGCCGCCGGTGGCGCGAACCCTCATGCCCTTGAAATCTTCAACCGACTTTGGAGGATTGCCAACGCCAGCCAGATTATACTGTGGAAGAGGGGACGCCATGACGATCGTGGCATTCCAGCGGGACAGGTCCTTTACGGCCTCGGGATGCCTGTAAAGCGCTTCATCGAGCGCGCCCTCCTGACGCAATGTGTTGACGCCGATAAACGGTAGATCGAGCACCATCAATGTCGGGTTCTTGTCGGGATGATAGGCAGCACAAAATTGCGCCATCTCGAATGCACCTATGGATATGCCGTCGAGATTTTCAGTGTTTTTCGACAGGCCGCCATAGGAAATGTTGAGTGTGAATTCGCCATTGGTCTTGGCCGAGACAAGATCTGCCAACTTGTGGATATGCTCGGTAAATGCCCGGCGTTTTCCCCAGACCGATACGTTCCACTCGGTCGCGGCAAGTGCATCGCCAGCAATTATCGAAAAAGCGATTGCAGGGAAAACTGCAAGTTTCAGTGATGTTTTCATTGTTGTTTTCTCCCAAAACATTCTTGTTGTGGGGGAATGCTAGCAACTGGTTGGAAATGCGCAACCCATTCAATGGGTCAATTGGATATTGGCTGGTCGGCTTGCGGATTCCGTTGCGCGCAGGCGGGGCCGGGGCCACGCATGTAGTGGCATTCAGGATGATACCGGCCGAAAGATAACCGGCGTAGTGTGCGGGCACAAAGGCGCATTGCGCGCGAAAAATACATTGCCATCTCCACGGGAACCGTCGCGAGACCGACGATTGGCGCGATCATAACTGCGATCGGTGAAGAAATGACTAAATCGGATGGACTGATTGCGTTGATATTGGTCAGGCATTGCCAATCAGCATTCCGGCGGCAAACACCAGTGAGCCACCCAGCACCACCTGGAAAATCGCCCGGCTCCAGGGTGTTTCCATATAACGGTTCTGGATCCAGACGATGGCCCACAGTTCAATGAAAACGACAACGAATGCGATGACAGTCGCAGTCCAAAAGTCGGGGATCAGGTAGGGGAGGGCGTGACCGAGACCTCCTACAGTGGTCATGATACCGGTCGCCAGACCGCGCTTTATGGGTGAACCCCTGCCCGATATCACACCGTCATCAGATGCAACTTCCGTAAATCCCATCGAAATTCCCGCGCCGATTGATGCCGCCAGACCGACGAGAAATGTTGTCCACGTATTATGCGTTGCAAAGGCGGTGGCGAAGATCGGTGCGAGTGTCGAAACGGATCCATCCATCAGCCCTGCCAGTCCGGGCTGGACATAGGTCAGGATAAATTGCTTGCGCTCGGTTTCCTCTTCTTCTTCGCGCACGTCCTCGGGCGTATGCCTGGCTTCAAGATCGAGAGCCTTTTTTTCGTGGCCACTTTCGGCAATCGCCAGTTCGCCGAGCAGCTTGCGGGTGTCGGCATCGTGTGAACGCTGTGCGGCGGCAACATAGAAACGGTGCGCCTGCCGCTCCATCTCGGCGGCCTGGGCCCGGGCCTTTTCAATACCCAACGGACGCACCAGCCAATCGGGCTTCCGTTCGTAGTATCCGCGGACATGTTCACGGCGGATCAACGGAATGTGGTCGCCAAAGCGTTTCTTGTGCAAATCAATCAGGATCGCACGGTGGTGTGTTTCCTCCTTGGCCATGTCCTCGAATATTTTTGCAGATTGCGGAAACTCGTCGCGCAGCCCGTCGGCATAGGCAAGATAAATCCGGGAATCATCCTCTTCCGCCGATATGGCCAGCGCGAGGATCTCCTGTTCGGAAAGCGAGTCAAAGGACCGGCGTCCGCCGTTGAAGAAGCGGCTAATCAAATTGCGTCTCCCCGCGTATGTTCATTCGAGCATGGTCGGTGCACAGCTAGGCATTCACTTCGCCCGGGTCAATGCCCGGTATTTTCGCTACTTCACATAGCTCACACAATTATGCGAAACCATTGCGCCGTGAAAATTGCTGCACCATGTTGAGAAAATAACGGCAGAATGAAAGTTATGGACCTACCAGATACCATATTTGACCGAATGGGGCGATGGATGGCTGACCGGCTGGAGGCCGAATCCTCCGGTTACGAACCCTATACGCCGTCAGACCCCGATACGTTACGGCGGACGCTGGAACCCGGCGACATTTTGCTGGTTGAGGGCAACCAGCGCATATCCGCAGTTATCAAATACCTCACCCAATCGACGTGGAGCCATGCAGCGCTATATGTGGGCGATGCCCTGCCGATACCCGAGGACGGATCGGACCAGCCGCGGCTTATCGAAGTCAATCTCGGCCAGGGTTGCATCGCTGTCCCGCTGACGAAATACCGTACCTACAATACACGTATCTGCCGGGCGAGCGGGCTGACACCTGAAGACCGGGAAACGGTCGTCAGTTTCATGGTTGACAAGATCGGACTGAAATACGACCTAAAAAATATCATTGATCTGCTGCGGTACTTTTTCCCGACGCCCCCTGTGCCGGTGCGCTGGCGACGGCGAATGATAGCATTTGGCTCCGGCGAACCGACGCGAGCAATTTGTTCGTCCCTGATAGCCCAGGCCTATCAGCAGGTTCGCTACCCGATATTGCCGGAAGTCACGCGTGCGCCTGGCCGTATGACGGCGCAGTCACGGTATTCGCGGCATGAGATCCTCGCGATCCGTCACCATTCGCTGTTCACGCCTCGAGATTTTGACCTGTCGCCGTTTTTCCAGATCGTAAAACCGACACTTGCCTATGGTTTTGACTACAAGCAGCTGACCTGGAAGGCATGGGACAAGGACGATACTGACCTGCGGACTGGATAGCCGCACGTGGATTCACGGGTAAATCAAGCGGCAACGTGAGACCCTGTTCGGCGTCCCAATTCACGAAACGAGATCAGTCGTCTGGAGCTTTCATCCCATAGTGCCAGCGGAATGCACTTCAAACTCTGCCAGAAGGTCAGCCGGCCGATATCCTTGAGTTCCGGATAGTCGCGAATTATTCTCGGCAACCGGTGGAACGGAACATTGCTCGACAGGTGATGGACATGATGGATGCCGATATAGCCTGTCATCCACATTAACGGCTTGGGCAGGTCATAATAGGAACTGCCGTAAAGCGCCGACACCTCGCGCTTCCAGTCCTGTGCCCGGTCCCAGTGGGTTGGGTCGAACTGGTGTTGAACATAAAAAAACCAGACGCCAAGAGAGGCGCCTATCACGACTATCGGCAATTGCGTGAGAATGAAATCGTGCAATCCAACGAGGTAGATCATCAGGCCGTATACGGCGACTATTCCCAGATTGGTTGCAAGGATCCCGATCCACGCTGTGCGGCCTTTTTTCCAAGCGCCATAAGGCATGCGATGGCGGACGATAAACAAATAGGCTGGCCCGATGATGAACAGTACCACAGGGTGCCGGTAAAGCCGGTATTTGAGCTGCTCAAATGGAGACAGTTCGAGATACTCCTCGACGGTTAGCGTATCGATGTCGCCAAATCCACGCTTGTCTAGATTCCCTGAACTTGCATGATGCAGCGCATGTGAATGGCGCCAGTAGTCATAAGGTGTGAGCGTAAAGACACCCATGACGCGTCCGACCCAGTCATTCGTCGCACGTGAGGAAAACAAAGCGTAGTGCCCGCAATCATGTTGGATAATAAACAGCCGCAGCATGAAGCCTGCCGCTGGAATTGCAGCGATCACTGCGAGCAGAAAGCTGATCTGCAATGCCGCCCAAACGATAAACCAAGAAACAAGATAGGGAATTACCGAGATCGCTGTTTCGAAGACAGCGCGCCGGTTATCTGGACGCTTGTAAGGTGCCAGTCTTGCGACCCACGCCTTTTCTGTGACGCCGGTCACCATGTTTTGCTCTGCAAAGGTAGCCCCACCCGCTTTGGTGCCGCGCATCCCGGCACATGATTCTGTGATCATGTATCAGCGAAACAACGCGCCGGGAACCGCCCGGCACCATTTTTTATCAAAAAAGCATGCGACAAATTTTCCGGCGGCGGGTGCGGTTTCCGAAACCGCAAATGCTGCACTGCAACAAGAATGACTTGACTTGTCGATGGTAAAAGACCATATGCACAGCGTACGTCATTTGGCTGCCGCGTGAGCAGCCCGCACCCGAACAATCCGCACATGCTCAAATGCATTGCGCCAAACGGTGCAGGAGACGGTACGCCTGCGCGGCATTGAGAACAATGACCGGCAGTTATTTCCAAGTTCCCATTTCACGCGGGGTTCTGACGGCCAGCCGGCCCCAACGGACAATCCGGTCCGGGGCGAGTATTTGGCCGCAACCTCAAGACGTCAGGCATCCGCCGGCCGAACAGGTCAGGTGGTGGCCAGGCGTATGTCTACACAGCCCGGGCAGCATGATGTTGCTCGCTGCACAAATAATGAAAGCATATACATTTTGAACCATTTTGAAGCCCTCGGGCTCTCCCCCGTCATAACAAAACCTCTTTCCGCGCTCGGCTATGACACGCCGACACCCATACAGCGCGAAGGCATACCTCTTCTTTTAAGTGGCCAAGACCTGATGGGTCTTGCGCAAACCGGCACCGGTAAAACCGCTGCATTCGGCTTGCCGCTGGTCCAGCATTTGCTGGGTATAGGCACCAAGCCGGCATCCAGGACAGTGCGAGCGCTTATCCTTGCGCCAACGCGTGAACTGGTAAACCAGATCGCCGTCAACATGCGTACCTTTGTTCGGCCGACCCATCTTCGTGTAACGACCGTTGTCGGCGGCTCATCGATAGGCGTGCAAATACGCAACCTGTCGCGCGGTACGGATATTCTGGTTGCCACCCCCGGCCGGCTGCTCGATCTCGTCGACCGGCGCGCCGTTCAGCTCGAAACCGTGAAGTTCCTCGTGCTGGACGAAGCCGATCAGATGCTTGATCTCGGATTTATTCACGCGTTGCGCAAAATCGCCAACCTCGTCGGAACTCCGCGCCAGACCATGCTGTTTTCGGCAACGATGCCGAAGCAGATAGCAGATCTAAGCCGCGCTTACCTGACCGATCCCGTACGCATCGAGATGACTCCTCCCGGCCGCGCTGCTGACAAGGTGCGCCAGACGGTGCATTTCGTTTCGCAACGCGCCAAGTCTGACCTGTTGAAATCCTGTCTCGGCGAACGGCCAGATGATTTGTCACTGGTATTCTCGCGCACGAAACATGGCGCTGAAAAACTGATGAAGCACCTGGTGGCAAGCGGATTTTCCGCCGGTTCCATCCACGGGAACAAAAGCCAGGGGCAGCGCGAACGCGCTATCAAGGCCTTTCGTTCGGGCGAGATCCGTATCCTGGTCGCGACCGATGTCGCCGCCCGTGGTATCGACATACCAGGTGTCAGCCATGTGTATAATTATGATCTTCCGGAAGTCGCGGAAAACTACATCCATCGCATTGGCCGGACCGCGCGCGCAGGCGCTGGAGGCGAGGCTATCGCGTTTTGTTCTCCCGATCAGGGAAAGCTGTTGCGCGGTATAGAGAAGCTGATGGGGCTCGGAATTGAGGTCGCCGGTGGCGACCCTTCTGCAACGGAAGATAATTCACCGGTTAGCGAGAAGAAACCTCATCACCGCGGCCAGGGGCCCGGCGGCAAAGGCCGGAACCGGCAGTCAGACCGCAATCCCCGCAAAAGCTCGCACCGGAAACAAGCGTCAGGCGGCGAGATTGAAACCGGAAATGAGCCGCAACGCGTCTTTGACGGTGACCGGATAAGCGAAAAACGGGACAGGCCAGCTAACGCCAACCGTCCGCAAAAAGGCCGGACAGGCCGTTCCACCAGTGCAAAATGGCGTGCCCGCCGCAGAAGGCCTGCAGCCTAACCTGCCTGGTACCGGTACAGCGGGTTGACCGGCGGCAAAGTGCCTGCTCTTGTGCGCGGATAACGTTCCCGCGCACGAGAGAATCAACCTGATGACTGTCAAACGGCTGCACAAAGGCTCCCGCATGAGCCAAATCGTAATTTACAACCGAACCATCTACCTCGCCGGACAAGTTGGCACGGGTTCAACCGTCGGCGAACAGACGGCGGATATGCTCGCTAAAGTCGACCGCCTTCTAAATGAGGCCGGTGCGTCGAAGTCAAATATTCTGTCGGCAATGATTTGGCTGTCTGATATGGCGAATTTCGCGGAAATGAACCTGGTATGGGACAACTGGATCGACAGCGACAATCCGCCCGCGCGCGCGTGTGGTGAGGCCCGGCTGGCAACCGCGGAACATCTTGTCGAAGTTGTCATCGTTGCGGCCAAACCGGACTGATCTGCGGTGCGCATTTTTGATGCAGCCCAGACTGCCGCGGCCCTTGAGTGGAAACCGCTGATAGATGCGCTTCGGGAGCAGTTTGCATCCGAATGCGTTATGCCGCTCAGGCATCACCACAGTTTCGAGATTCCCGATGAACCTGATGGCACATTGCTGCTGATGCCCGCCTGGCAGGTGGGTGGCTATCTTGGCGTCAAGCAGGTCTGCGTGGTTCCGGGAAATTCCGGGCGCGGCCTGCCTGCGATTTATGGCATATACATCTTGTCATCGGCACGTACCGGGGAAGCGTTGGCGCTTTTTGACGGGGCGGAATTGACTGCGCGGCGAACAGCTGCCGCATCGGCGCTTGCCGCCGATTTTCTCGCTCGTCCAAACGCTACCCGGTTGCTAATTGTGGGTGCCGGCCGTTTGTCCCTCAATCTGGCGTTGGCCCATGCGGCGGTACGAAACATTACCGATATCAGGATTTGGGCTAGGCGGCGCGAGCAGGCTGTGGACGTGTGCAGGGCAGGGGTTGCAGCCGGGCTGAACATGATGCCGGCCGAAGATTTGCGAGATGCCGCCGAACACGCCGATATTATCAGCTGTTGCACGCTTTCGCAGAAACCGTTGATCAAGGGTAACTGGTTGAAAAACGGCACTCATCTTGATCTCGTCGGAGCTTTCAAGCCGACCATGCGGGAAACGGATGATATAGCCGTGAAGCGCGCCAGCCTGTTTGTTGACACCCGCGACGGCGCTCTTGCAGAAGGCGGGGATATCGTCCAGCCAATCCGGGCTGGCGTTATCGCTGCGGCGGATATCAGGGCGGATTTATTCGATTTGTGCAGGGCAGGTTATCCGGGCAACCGAACCAGCAATGAGATTACGCTCTTCAAATCTGTGGGTGCGGCCCTTGAAGATCTTGCCGCTGCCAAGCTGGCCTATGAGACTGCGACAGACTGACGGTAGATATATATCCACCGGGAGACTACCTAACCCCGGGTTTCAGAAATGGATTCGGCGGTGCCATGTGCCTCCAGATGCGCTTTGATCACCTTGAGACCGTTCGCAAGATTGCGTTTCCAGTCGAGTGTTACAAACAGCTGTAACAGGGGACGGGCAATGGCATTGCGGGGATGAAATCCATAGTCCCAAACGATCCGGCAATTGCCGCCTTCCGGGACTGCCTGCATAGTTGATACCGCGTAATCGGACAGCAGGCGAACCGGGCTGGTGTAGGCCCAGGGCTGGTATCTGTAGGATGCGGGCAGGTTGGTTTCAAGTATCCGTTCAAGTGATGTCGTTCCGTCCTTGAAGAAGATCTTGCGGCAGGCTCCAGCCTTGCCCCATTCTGGCCCGGAGACAGGCTCGGTACCTGTAATCGGCGGAACGATGAGTGTGCCGAGCATAAAGTTCTCAATCGGCTCGAACATGTACCAGTCGAAAAATGTTTTG
The DNA here is from genome assembly GCA_024645155.1 of Phyllobacteriaceae bacterium. Taxonomy (GTDB): domain Bacteria; phylum Pseudomonadota; class Alphaproteobacteria; order Rhizobiales; family Rhizobiaceae; genus JAHEGF01. The sequence goes on from JAHEGF010000002.1 coordinate 37,542, forward strand.
GCCGGAATGGCGATTACGGTCTCGACCCTGCACCTGGCGTAATTTTCGTCGTGGGTGTCGGGATCCGGTGGCGATGAATGCTTCATGTTTTTATACTTGGCAGATATTACATATTGTGAAAATGCCGGACGAATGTGCGCCTGACGGCACTTACACGGCTTTTTTCAGTTCCTGGATTTCAGGCGCCGAAGCAATTTGCTTGTCGGCAATAAAGCTCTTGAGCAGATAAGCGGCGACCGCGGTCTGATCCATCGGTTTGGAGAAAAAGAACCCCTGCAACTGGTTGCACGCGATTTCGCTGAGAAACTTGGCCTGTTCCGGCGTTTCCACGCCTTCCGCTGTGACGGTCATCTGCAGTGTCTGGCCAAGCGATGCTATGGTTCTCAGAATATCTTGAGCGACGAGGTCTTCGGAAGATGCCATGACAAAGGACCGGTCGATCTTGATCTTGTCGAAGGGGAACTTCAACAGATATGACAGGCTCGAATAGCCGGTACCGAAATCATCAAGCGCGATGTTTACGCCGATTTTCTTGAGGCCCGAAAGGCGATCACGGACTTCCTCCTGATTTTTGATCAGCAGGCTTTCAGTCACCTCTATTTCGAGGCAATGAGCGGGCAGTCCGCTTTCCTTCAGTGCCGATGATACAGTTTCAACGATGTCGGATGACTGAAAGTGCCTTGCAGACAGATTGACCGCGACAGTAAGGTCCTCCGTCCAAGTTGCGGCAATGCGGCAGGCCTCGCGCACCGTCCAATCGCCGATCTCACATATCATGCCACCCAGTTCGGCGATCGGGATGAATTCCGAAGGCGTAACGATGCCGCGAATCGGATGGTTCCAACGTATCAGCGCCTCAAAGCCCATCGGTTTTTGGCTGTCGGCGCCAATCAAAGGCTGGAAGTACAGCTCCAGTTCGCCGTTTTCCAGTGCCTTGCGCAATTCGGATTCGAGCATCCGCTTTTCGCGCAGATCGGTGTCCATCCGCGATTCAAAGAAGCAATGCAGACCGCGGCCTTCAGCCTTGGCGCGGTAAAGCGCCAAATCCGCATTTCGCAAAAGCTGATCGGGACGCGTACCGTTGATCGGTGCAATGGCAATACCAATACTGATGCCTATCAGGACCGTTTCGCCGTCGATTTCATAAGGTTTGCTGACTTCCGCAATCAATCTCTTTGCTATTTTTTCCAGCTCTTCGGCGGTCGCATCGTCCTGGATAATGATGGCGAACTCGTCCCCGCCAAGGCGGGCGATATTTTCCGTTCCGCGTAATGTCGTGCGTATCCTCTTGGCCACGGCACTCAGCAAGCTGTCGCCAACCAGGTGCCCGCGTGTATCGTTGACAGATTTGAAGTTGTCGAGATCCATATACAATACCGCAAACGGTGAGCCGTAGCGCTCCAGTCTTGCGACACAATGCTTGAGGTGTTCGGTGAATTTTGCACGGTTTAATAGACCGGTAAGCGGATCATTGTGCGCAAGGAAACTGATTTGGCGCTCGGCAAATTTCTTCGCCGTGATGTCTGATGCGGTGCCGACGTATCCGCGGTAAGACCCGCTTTCTGAATATATCGGCTTGCCGGTCAGCCGCCACCATTGTTCCTGGTCCCCAACGAGAACCCGGATCTCGAGGTCCTTGAATGTCTTCTGGTCTTCGATCGAGAACCTGATTTCTTCAAGTGAAGAGTTGTTTCGGCCTGCAATGGTTGCCAGAAATTCGATAAAATCCTGCCCTTCGAGCGACGCGTCGGAGTGGGTGACGCTTGCAAACCGGTCGGATACGCGGTCGATTTTTCCCTCGGAATCGAATTCCCAAAGCCAGTCGCTGGCGTTTTCCTCGAATTCCTTCAGCAGCAGCCCGATGATATCCCGCTGCGAGCGTACGGTTGCTTCCTGCTTAAAATTGCTGACGAAATCAAAGGACCTGCGGACCGATTCCGTGAAAATGATCACCGAGAAGCATGCAAGAAGCGAAAGAGCAGCGATGGTGTCTGTCATGCTCGGCAAGGCATATGCTGCAAATATTCCGCCAGCTATCGTAGGGAGCAGAAACGCGATCAACGCCTGAGGCAATATGGTCAGCATAAATCCGGTGACACAGATGATACCGGTATATTCGACTGCGCCAATCATACGGATCGAGGCTGTTGCCTGTGGCATCACCAGTATCGGCATCAATCCCCAGAAAAGGCCGAAAATAAGGGAGTTGGCGATCAGTTTGTTCAACCGGTCAGGTGTCGCTGAACGGTGAACCGGCAGTTTGCGCCTGTCCAGCCAAACAACCAGCCTGCAAACCGCGAAAAAGTTCAACGCGCCGGCCCACAGCACGATCATGTTGAAATTTTCCATATCCACACAAATTGCCAGCAATATCAACGTTATAGCGATATTGCCCAATGCCAATGCCGGAGTGGCGTCAGATACCGCCGAAATCTGCTTTGCATATAATACCGAAAGCATATCATCATCGACTCTGTCGAGTGCGTCCGATGGAGCCGCAATTGCAGTATCAGCGTTTTTTTCTGGTTCCGGATGCATGTAACCAACTTCCTGCTTATTTACCTGACAGGTTAGTGGCAGTTTATGGATTTGAGGTTTATGAAAAGCGCCTGATGCCGGATCAACCGCGGTATCTCTGTGTTTGGTAACTGAAGTATGAATTGCGTGCTCTTGTGCTGTTGAAATTTTTTCCTTGAAGATGCCAGGTTATCGATGTGTAAACCTAATCGTTTAAAAACATTTTCAGACATCGCTGATAACCATGCTCCAAACAAAAAACATACAGGAGCAGGTAATGAGCAGGAACAAGGCAACAGGACATTCTGATGGCAATGACATACCAGAAGCCGCATTAACCGGAAGTCTTCGTGACTTCCGTGCCCCAACGGGTACAGACCTGCTTGGCCGCACAGAGGGTTTTTTCAAATGGCAGGACCTTCGCCGTAAAAACGGCCTGTGGCCTTACACGCGCTCTACTGCTACCGCCCCGAAATCGCACTGCACCGCAAAAAGCGATGCCGGTGAAAACATGCATGGCGTCAATTTTGCCTCGCAAGACTATCTCAGCCTGTCCTCGCACCCTGAAATAAAGCAGGCTGCAATGGAGGCGATTGAAGAATATGGCGTTCACAGTGCCGGGTCAGCCGTGCTGCTGGGGAATACGCGTCATTCGCTGAGACTTGAAAGAACGATATCGGAATTCATCGGCGGCCACGACGTCGTACTTTATCCGTCCGGCTGGTCAGCGGGCTTTGCAGCCGTTCAAGGGTTTGTTCGTCCGAATGACCACGTTGTCCTGGATGTCCTGGCACACTCCTGCCTTCAGGAAGGTGCCCGCGCGGCAACCCAGAACATCTATTTTCATGGCCACCTCAATGTTGATGGGTTGCGCAGACGGTTGCAGCGGATCAGGGCAAATGACAAGGAGAACGGCATTCTGGTGGTAACGGAAAGCCTGTTTTCGATGCATGCCGATACGCCGGATATTGCCGCTCTGCGTGAAGCCTGCGATGAATTCGACGCGAAATTGCTGGTCGATTGCGCCCATGATTTCGGTTGCATCGGTGAGGATGGTCTTGGCCATATCGGGCTGCAAGGGATGATGGACAAAGTCGACATCATCATTGGCAGTTTCTCGAAAACCTTCGCTTCGAATGGCGGCTTTATCGCGATCAAATCGCGCGGTGTAGCCGAGTATCTGAAATGTTACAGCGCGACACATACATTTTCGAACGCATTGTCGCCGGCGCAGGCGGCGTCGGTTCTTGCCGCATTCAAGATCGTGATGTCAGCGGAAGGTGCGGAGCGCCGGCGCGCCCTGATGGACAATATTCTTTACATGCGCAGTGAGTTTGCGAAATACGACATGGAAGCATTGGGTGACCCGTCGCCGATTGTACCGGTGCGGATCGGAGCCGAAGGCCTCGCCCGCATAGCTTCACGCGAGCTGGTCAAGCTGAACGCCATTGTAAATCTCGTCGAATATCCGGCAGTTCCGCAAGGCGGTGCGCGATTCCGGATTCAGGCCATGGCGGATCACAGCCGCGGCGATGTCGATGAACTGGTGGCAGCGACGCGAAAGGCAATGAAGATGGCGGATCTCGAATTCCGTATCATCCGTGAAAGCGGCAGCCTTTCACCGCAGAAAACAATTGGCGGGAACCGGCAGGCTGCCTAATTGCCGATAGCAGGGAAACAGAAAATGACATATGACCGGATACCCAGGCTCCTGGCAGTCGATGACGACCCGGATTCTGCGGAGCTCATCGTCCGTGTGGCGGAACGGTGCGGATATGAAGCATTTGCAACTTCGGATTCCCGAGGCGTCGTTAGCCTGACCAAGGCCCTTGATCCCGATATCCTGACCGTCGACATCTGCATGCCGAACATAGACGCCGTTGAGCTGTTTCATCTTTTGAGCGAAGCAGGAATCAACGCCCAGATCCTGATCGTCAGTGGCCAGGACGAAACAGTGCTTGAAGATACCCGCCAGATAGCGCTGAAACTGGGCCTTAAAGTTCCCTACACTCAACAAAAACCGCTGGATTTCCAGCGGTTAAGGGAGATGTTCGTAGCGCCTGAAGTTCAGGCGGCGTGCTGATGGAATAGTAACGGCTGGCCGATGTTGAAAATCGCCAGCCGTGGTCAATCTAGAATTTTACACCGACCCTCATGGTCAAGGTGTCGATCCCCGCATCAATCAGGGTACCGTCAAAAGTATCGTAGAACTGGTGGCTGTAATTTGCCCCGACGGTGAGGTAATCGTTGACCATGTAGTCGACACCGGCACCTGCAACGATGCCCCAGTCATCAAGGCCGATGCTGGTCGTCGCGTAAACGGCACCGAGATGGGCAGTTGCCAGCCATTGATCATATGCAACACCCGCCTTTGCCTTCATCATGTAGGCATCTTCGGTATCGATCGGGAATCCCTCGAAGTTTATTTTCTGGCGCTGGTATTCAGCTTCGACTCCGCCGACAAACATGCCGTACTGGTATAAATAACCGGCATAGACACCGAAGACAAAATCGTCTCCCTTTGACCGCAACGGAGGAACAAAGGACCGGTCGACATCGCGAAGCCAGCCGTAACCGCCTGACACGCCGACATAGGCACCAGTCCAGCTTCCAAATCTTTCGGGATTTGGTGCTTCGTATTCGGGAGCTTCATCGGCACGTATTATCGCGGGATCAGCTGCAAGCGCCGGTGAAACAAACAGTACCGAGGCGCATAAAATTGCTCCGATTTTTCCCATTTTGTTATTCTCCTGGATCAATGTACAGGAGGAATTTACCGAGTTATGGTTATCCAACGGTTAATAAGGATGAGATTGTTAACCATGATACTTAAGTCGGAGACTGAGGCGGAAATCGGTGTCAGCGCCATGATCTTATTTGCTTCACGACAATTTGGGCAATGCGTGGCCAAACCAGGCACGCCACGATCCGTCATTGACAGCTAGAATGTCGTAT
>JAHEGF010000079.1 GCA_024645155.1 Phyllobacteriaceae bacterium
TGTCGGACTGCCGGGCAAAGGCGCTGTTTGTCTCCGTTGAACTTCTCGCGACAGCCGAACCGGCGATCAAGCGATCCGAACACCTGAAATCGGTTTTCGTCATTGGAGAAGGCGAACATGACTATCATGATTTCGCCAGCGAATTCGACCCGTGCGAATCGCGCCCCACCATAGAAGTCGTCGAAGACGAATGTGCCTTTTGGCTGTGCTCTTCGGGTTCCACCGGCATGCCGAAAGGTGTTCGCCATGCCCATCTGAGCTTGCAGGCAACCGCCTACACCTATGGTGCAAAGGTGCTTGGCATCAGGCCCGACGATGTTGTCTATTCGGCTGCCAAACTGTTTTTTGCCTACGGGCTTGGCAACGGAATGACCTTTCCGATGTCGGTGGGAGCGACCACGATTCTTTTGCGGGAACGGCCGACCCCTGACAGCGTCCTTGCGGTCATGGCCAAGCACAAGCCGACCGTGTTTTGCGGGGTGCCGACCCTCTACGGAGCACTGCTCGCAGCGATGGGAAGCACTTTACCACCGGGTTTCGAAAATCTGCGGATCGCCATTTCTGCCGGAGAGGGGTTGCCGGAGGAAATCGGCAAGCGGTGGAATGCATTGACCGGTGTCGAAGTGCTCGACGGGGTCGGTTCGACCGAAATGCTGCATATCTTCCTGTCCAACCAACCGGGTGACGTCGTCTACGGTTCCTCCGGCGTGCCGGTGCCTGGTTATAAGGTGCGCCTTGTCGATGACAAGGGCGAAGAAGTGGCGGATGGCGAAATTGGCGAGCTTCTTGTCAATGGTGCATCCTCGGCCGATGGTTACTGGAACCAGCGCGAAAAGACCCGCTCGACGTTCGAGGGCCACTGGACCCGGACCGGTGACAAATACGAACGCAAGGCCGACGGCCGTTTATACTATTGCGGACGTACAGACGACATGTTCAAGGTCAGCGGCATTTGGGTATCGCCGTTCGAGGTGGAACAGGCCATTGTCAGCCATCTCGGAGTGCTGGAATCAGCCGTGGTCGCTGCGCGCGATGACAGCGGGCTGGAAAAACCAAAGGCATTCATTGTTGTGAAGGATGGTCATGACGCGGAAGCGGTTGCCGGGGAATTGCGCGAATTCGTCAAGCAAAAGGTGGGCAAGTGGAAATATCCGCGCTGGATCGAAGTGGTCGACGACCTGCCAAAAACTGCGACCGGCAAGATCCAACGCTTCAAGCTGCGTTAGCTCCATCAATGGTGGCAGCTCGTGAAATGAAACTGACAAAACCGGTGGCATGGGATCCGTCCCTGGCGCAGGCACTGGATATTGCCGGGGTGAAGCTGGAAGGGCGCTGTTTTGGCGCCGCGCCGGCAGTTGCCGATACGATCGTGCTGCTGCACGAGGGGCTTGGTTGTGTTGAACTGTGGCGCGACTTTCCGCAACGCCTGGCACAAGAAACGGGATATGGCGTCTTTGCCTACAACCGCCAAGGCTACGGCGATTCGACTCCAGCCCGATTGCCACGGCCACTTGATTACATGACCCGCGAGGCAGTCGATGTGCTGCCCCTTGTGCTGGACCAGATCGGGTTCAAGCGCGGCATTTTGCTTGGACACAGCGATGGAGCATCCATTGCCGCGCTTCATGCTGGCAAAATCAGGGATCCGAGGGTCTACGGGCTGATCTTGATGGCTCCGCATTTCTTTACCGAGCCGGAGGGACTGGCTTCGATTTCCGCAGCCAGGACCGCCTATGACAGTGGCGACCTCAGACCACGTCTGGCCAAGTATCATGCAAATGTCGACAATACCTTCCGCGGCTGGAACGATGCCTGGCTTGATCCGGGATTTGTAAAATGGAATATCGAGGATGCGATCGCGTCGATAAACGTTCCGGTCCTCGCCATTCAGGGGCATAACGACCAGTATGGTTCGATCGCCCAGATTGACGCGCTCAAGCATGGGCTGCAGACTTCCTTTCAACCGGTGATGATCGATGATTGCGGTCATTCGCCCTTTGCGGAGAAACCCCGCGAAACGGTTTCCGCAATTTCCGAATTTGTCGCCGCGCTGCCTAATACCCGGCAAGCTCCGGCGGGTGGGGATTATTTGGATTGACGTTAGGACAGGCAATGTCTGAAATCGACAAACTGGTGAGTGAATTGTTTGCGAAGCCGTCCGTGTCCATGGAGCGGCGCGGCGACGGATCAATCATTTTGCGTTCGAACATCAAGCCGGGCCCGGCGGCGGCAAATATCGGAGAATGGCTGCGCCGCTGGTCTGCCGAAGACCCCGATCGCCCATTTCTTGCTGAACGCCGTGGCCCAGACAATGATTGGTTCCGGATCAGTTACGGTGAAGTTCATTGCCGGATCAAACGGATCGGCGCCTGGATGCTCGCCAGAAAACTGTCTCCGCAAGCCCCGGTGGCGATACTTTCCGACAATTCGATCGATCACGCACTTTTAGCACTTGCCGCAGCCTATACTGGTATTCCCTGCGCAGCGATTTCGCCAGCCTACTCGCTTATGTCAGCCGATCACGTAAAGCTCACGGCGATGATCGAACTCCTCAATCCGGGATTGATTTACGTTTCCGATGGAGTGGCTTATGCGAAAGCGCTTTCAGCGATCAATGGCCATCATGAGGCAGTAGTGGTTGCCGGAGCCAACGGAAGTTCCGGGGTTCTGACCATGGATGATCTTGAGGCCGCTGCCGATGACGGTCGCGTGGAAGCGGCTTGCGATGCAGTGACCGGCGAAACCATTGCCAAATTTCTGTTTACGTCCGGATCAACCGGCGCGCCAAAAGCGGTCATCAATACCCACGGAATGCTGACGTCGAGCCAGGAAGCGAAGGTCGCGATCTGGACGTTCCTTGTAAAGGAGCCCCCGGTGATCGTTGACTGGCTGCCGTGGAGCCATACGTTTGGAGCCAACCACAACTTCAACATGGTCCTGCGCAATGGCGGCACCCTGTATATCGATGCGGGCAGGCCTGCACCCCATCTGGCCCACATAACGGCTGATAATCTCAAGAATGTCGGCCCAAACATTTGCTTCAACGTTCCACGGGGCTACGCCATGCTGGTCGATGCCCTGCGCCGCGACGACGAGTTGCGCCGCGCATTCTTTGCCAATGTGCGCATCATTTTTTATGCGGCGGCGGCGTTGCCGCAAAACCTGTGGGATGCGCTTGACGAGCTGTCACGTGCGACCACCGGCAAGCCGACCCCCATGGTCAGTGCTTGGGGGGCGACCGAGACTTCGCCACTTTCCACCGACTGCCATTTCCAGGCTGAGCGCAGCGGCAATATTGGCGTTCCTGCGCCGGGTGTTGAACTGAAACTGGTACCGGACGGAAACAAGATGGAGATCCGTGTGCGCGGTCCGAATGTCATGCCCGGCTACTGGAAATTGCCCGAAGCCACAGCTGCCGCCTTCGACGAGGAAGGGTTTTACCGGATTGGCGATGCGGTCCGGATGGCGGAACCCGATGATCCTGCAAAAGGCCTTTATTTTGACGGCCGGGTTGCTGAAGATTTCAAGCTGTCTACTGGAACATTCGTCAATGTCGGGCAGTTGCGAATGGAGGGGATCGCGGCGCTGAGCCCTGTCGCACAGGACATCGTTTTGTGCGGCCACGACAGCAGCGAGGTCGGATTCCTTGTCTTTCCGGATGCCGCTGCGTGCCGAAAAATCGCCGGTGCCGGTGAAAATGAACCGTTGCGCAAAGTGCTCGACAGTGATGCCGTGCGTGCCCATGTGGCAGTCGGGCTTGCAAATTTGAAAAAATCCGGCGGCGGGTCGTCGCGCTTTGCAACGCGGGCGCGTCTGCTTGACCAGCCACCGTCCGTAGATGACGGTGAGATCACCGACAAGGGTTACATAAACCAGCGTGCTGTTCTGGATAATCGGACCGATCAGGTTGCGCTTTTGACAGGCGAAAACCGGCAGCAATTTATCACCACTGACTAGCAAACCGAAATTACGGTCCGGTCGTCTGAAAAGCGCGGCAAATTGTCTGTGACCACTACCTAATGTTGTACATCTGCGTGGAATTGTGCGTTATTGTGCATCAAATGGGTGTTGCTGACATGAACAATAATTCGACTTTGGTGGACAAAGCACAAGATATTGCAAAAGACGGCGATATGTCGCGCACGCAATTCTTGGCCCGTGTCGGCAACCGGGTCAGAACGGCGCGATCATTGAAGGGCCTGTCGCGGAAAAAGGTGTCTTCCACGTCGGGCGTGTCGCAACGCTATCTGGCGCAACTGGAAAGCGGCGGCGGCAACATTTCGATTGCTCTTCTCGACCGGATTGCCGAGGCTCTCGATTGCCGGATTGAATGGTTCATCGGCGCAATCGATCCATGGGATTCGAACTATTACTCCATCTTGCCCCTGCTGGCCGATGCAACTCCGCACCAACTTGAAAAGATAGCCGACATCTTACGGCCCGGCGGTTCCGGTTCGCAACGTGCCAACCGTATTGCCCTAATCGGACTTCGCGGTGCCGGGAAATCAACCTTGGGCAGGCTGCTTGCCGGACAGTTCGGCATGCCGTTTGTCGAAACCAATGACGAGATTGAAAAAATCAGCGGAATCCCGGTCAACGAAGTGATCGCCATGTATGGACAGGAAGGATACCGGAAGCTTGAAAAGCAGGCGCTGGAGCGCGTGGCCGAAATGGGAAACACTGTTGTGATGGCGGCTGCGGGCGGAATCGTATCGGAACCTGAAAGTTTTGACTTTCTGCTTGGTAACTACCACACGATCTGGCTGAAGGCGCAACCGGACGAGCACATGGACCGTGTTCGTGCACAAGGAGACACGCGGCCGATGGCCGGCAACCCGGCGGCGATGGACGATCTCAAGGCAATCCTGACGAGCAGGGAAACTCTTTACAACCGTGCTGAACTGCTTGTTGATACCTCTGGCAAGTCCGTTGAAGAAGCGCTTGAGGCGCTGATTTTTGAAATTCAAAAGCACGAACTGATTGATGGCGGCAAAATGCAGGCGTTGACGGATCCGCCTGCAGTATCCGCGTTCTAGCTTGCGACCACTTCGGGAAGTGTTGTCGCCGGCGGTGTGTTGCGGCTGCGATGAGAACGGACAATGCCATCAATGATGGTCATGCCAACACCGGGCAAATTGCCCTGATGAATGCTCTCGAGCATGTTATTGCCAGGCGCATGTTGCGCGCGGTCGATCAAGATGAAATCAGCAGATTTGCCTACTTCAATGATACCACTGTTGAGATCGCGCATGCGCGCCGTGTTGCCGGTCGCAAAGCAAAATGCAATTTCGGCGGGAATGTCGCCGAGGCTGGAAAGCATGGCAATCATGCGCAATATGCCAAGCGGCTGGACACCGGATCCGGCCGGCGCATCGGTGCCGAGGATGATGCGTTCAGGTTGACCGAGTTCGAATGCAGTACGCATCGCCAGAAGTCCGGCGCGCTCATTGCCATTGTGGACAATCTCGATACCGCGCAAACAGCTTTCACAGAGGCAGGTGATCTGGTTGTCGGGCAACGCGGTATGTCCGCCGTTGATATGGCCGATGATGTCGGCGTCGGCTTCAAGTACGATGTCCTTGTCGATCAGGCCGGAGCCGGGAATTGACGGGCCGCCGGTATGAATGGTCGACTGGATACCGTATTTGCGGGCCCACGCGACCATCTGCTTTGCGGTCTCGCCGGTTTTGACAGACCCGAGGCCGACTTCTCCGAGCAGCTTTACACCCGCCTCTGCGAGATCCTTGAAGTCGTGCTCTTCCATGCCTTCTTCAAGCACCGGAGCGCCAGCCAGCATCTTGACCCCGGAAGGGCGGAAATTCTCGTACCAGCGCTGTGATGCGATGGCCATCGCCTTTAGGCCGACGATGTCCCTGGGCCGGCCGGGTGCATGGACTTCGCCAGCCGATATCATTGTCGTCACGCCGCCATGCAGGCACGAATCGATCCAGTTGAGCTGTTGCTGGCGCGGGGTGTAGTCCCCGATAACCGGGTGAACGTGGCTGTCGATGAGGCCGGGCGCCAGGGTAATTCCCATGGCGTCGACAGTGGTGACGGCCTGATCGGTATCGAGATCCCCTGCGAAGCCGATCGCGGTGATAACCCCGTTTTCCGCTACTACACAGTCACCCTGCAAAATGGGTTCTTCAAGCTTGCCGGAGAGGATCAGGCCGATATTGCGGATTACCAGTTTTGGCGCTTCTACAGTCATGTCATCTCCTCCAATGTAAAGGTACTCCTAACGCAGGCCGTCCTCACCAATGGCATCCCCTGCCGTCAGTCCGCCTACGCGCGGCAGCGGACGCCCGCTATCGGTTACGGCAATGGCAACCATGATTTCGTTGGCACGCGGGGCGTCATTGATACGCACCTCCATGCCGTCGAAATGTGAACGTACATAGGCGGCATCCTTGTGGCCAAGCGGGATGTCGAGCGGTTGGCCCATGGAGCCCATCTTCTTGGAAGACGGTACCAGTGCCGCGCCCTTTTCGACTGCTGCCCGCAATGGTTTGCCAAGGCGCGGATGGAGGATGGCTGCAGCATGTTCCAGTTCGCCGTTCTCGCCAACCATGGCAGCCTTGCCGTAGCTTTCGGCCTGCGACGGCTCTATGCCGAGTGCAGCGACGCATTTTTTGCCGAGTATTCCGCCAAGTTCCTCGCCAATCTGCATTAGGTCTTCGAGATCTTCGCTATATACGCCTGCGAGCGGGTTTTCGATCACGGCAATCGCTGCCGCTCGCCTGGTTGGCGGGGTGATGTTGCGGCCCATCTCAAGGTGAATTTCATCCAGTACCGTGACCAGCTTCCTGATTTTCAACTTGCTCATCTCAAACCATCCTCACCGATAATCTCGTTTGCTTTCAATCCGCCCGCACGGTTGTGAATCCGCGGACCTGTCGTCATGACCAGGGTAAGCAGCATCTCGTTCTTTCGCGGCGCATCGTTGATTCCGACCTCAATGGCATCGAAGTGCGAGCGCACATAGGAGGCATTAGAGTGGGTAACCGGGACGTCGAGGCGGGTTCCGGGTCCGCCGACCTTCTTCGTTGATGGAACAATTGCCCTGGAGTTCGGCACCAGTTCGCGCATCGAATATCCGCCCGGCGCATGCCACAGGGCGCCGTGTTCCAGTTCACCGTCCTCGCCGATAATGGCTCCCTTGCCGTAGCCTTCAATAATTGATGCATCGCCGCCAAGCGCATCGATCAGCCGCCTTGCCATCATGATGCCAAGCGGCTTCAGCCCATCCATGAGCCCGGTGATCTCCTCGACATATTCGCCCGCAAACGGATTTGTTATCACCGCGCATGCAGCAGCCCGCCTGTGGGGAATACTGGCGACCGGTCCGCCTTCGTGAAAAATCTCGTCAACCTGAATTGTGAATTTGCGCATCGCAATCTCAGACATTGGCGGTCTCCGGGATTATCATGCCGGCCATCAGACGGCCGGGCAGGCAGGATGATGAAGCACCTTTGGCCCCAACTGTACGCGTCCCGCCCTGCAAGGCCAAATAGACCGAATGGATGATTCCAGATCCGGCAATCGATTGCGCCAACTCTTCGCCGCTATTCAGCGCATCTTCGATCTCGTTGCGGGTAAGGGGCTCAACGCCGATTGTAACCAGGCGTTCACCCAGGTCGCTGTCAGGTGCAAGTTCGCGTGAAGGCTGGCGGCGGATCCGGTTCGAGCCCGGCAGGTCAACAGCGTTGGCAATCAGCGTTGCCGCAGCGTCGGCATTCGCAGCGGTGTCCGCCAATACCGTCACGGCGTCAGCGATGCCAAGCGAATGGCTGCGCCCCCGCCAGCCGCTGGTGGCTATGCCGCCGATGCCGTCTTCAGATGATATTTCCGTCGTCGAATCTATTTTACCGGTCACGGGATGCGAACAGATTCCGATGGAATAAACCTGCCCTGCACCCAAACGGATCGCAATATCGCCACCATTGTTGATGTAGGCCCGGACAATTCTCGGGTCAGCGGCAACCACGTCGAGCATGTGATCGGCAACTGCCCCGGCGACCGCGATCATAGGCGTTAAGAAACAGCCATGTCCGAAACGTTTGGCGGCAGCCCACATGCGCTTTGCAACTTCGCCATCTGGGCCGTTGTGACCGGGATCAAGTGGTGCGCGAAGAAGGGCAAGTTCTTCGACAAGTTCCGTCAGAACCGTATCAAATGCTTGAACAGCCCGTTTGTAGGCGGCATTTGTTGCTCGAGCCGGTCCGCAGGCTTCGATCACAAGATCAATCGGACCGTGCTGAAGGTGGAGGCGACGGCCGTCAGCCAGCAATTGCGCACGTGCCCGCTCCCCAGCAAACGCGCTCATTGCGGCCTCCTCTTCTTGTCCGGTTCGCCGCGGCTGCCGCCTGCCTTTGAATGGGTCGGCCAAGGGTTGTCACGGCCTTGATCAACAGCGCGACGTCCCTTTAACTTGTGGTCGTTTTGACGCCCGGTCATTCCCCGGACGGCGTCTTCCATGGCCATGACATGATCCATATGTCCACCGAGCGCTTCGTAATCGTCGCGGCGCATCGTGAATTCGATGGGCGCAACCAATGCCGGTGTCGGGACATAGCCAAATGAATTGGCCGGCATGCGTGTAACATCGGCCATGACCGTGATGCCGCCGCCCGGCCAGGTATAGGCCGGCGCACCGCCGCACGTGACATAAGTCAGGGCATCCTTGACGGACCGCGTCAGCTTGACGGGATTTTCCGTCACGCCTGCGCGCAGCGATCCACCCGCTCCACCCATGAACAACACCGAACACAGTGCCGGTTCGCAATTTTCCTCAATGCGGCCGATCGAAGGCATCAGGCGCAGCGGGATGTCCTTTTCCACCGGGCGCAGATCGGCGTCGAGTTCGAAATAGGCAAACTGTTCTCCGGTTGTCGATACCATCAACAGCGATTGGCCGTGTTGTGCCACTTTGGCATCGAATTCCCCGAGTATGGCCAAAGGATCAGTCAGGTTGGTGCCGCCCCAGCCGACACCCGGTTCGGCCACCTGAAAATAGCGACCGGGCGTGGAGCGACGGCCTTTGATCTTTATCCCGGTGGCCGGCCATCCGATGACCTTCCCGGCCTGATGTTCGGACATGACGCCGGTAATGTGATCATCGACTACGACGACTTCATCAACGAGGTCCTTCCACTGCGAGGCAAACATGCCGACAGTTGCGGAGCCGCAGCCGACCCGCATGCGCTCTTCGGTCACCCCGTTGATGATCGGCGCCTTGCCTGCCTGAACGACTATGTCGGATCCTTCGTCGATGGAAAGTTCGGCCGCCTCGCCATTGCACAATGCAAGCAGAGTGGCACAGGTGACCCTGCCTTCCTTCTTCCCGCCCCCGGTCAAATGGTGCACACCGCCCAGTGACAGCATCTGCGAACCGTATTCGCCCGTGGTAACATGGCCTACCGGTTCGCCGTCGGCGCGGACCAGGCTGCACTCGGGACCGAGATGACGGTCCGTGTCGATTTTCAGTTTCGCGCCGCAATAGCTGAATATCCCCTCGGTAACGACCGTGATCATGTCGATGCCGTCGACTTCGCTAGAAACGATGAACGGGGCAGGTTTGTAATCGGGGTAGGTCGTGCCTGCGCCAACTGCCGTAATGAACGCATCGCCCGGCGTGATCAGGTCGCCATCCCATTCGCGCGAACCATCCAGGAATGCAACAAGGTCGCCTCCGTCGTCAGCCCGGCGTTTGATTATCGTGAGCGGGTCAAGCCGGACCAGTTGGCCGCCCTCATTGGCATAGCGATCACAGGCTCCGGCGCGGCCATCGGCGATGTAGCACATGACCGGGCAGGCATCGCAGCGGATCTTCTCCGGCTTCTTGCTCGGTTCAGCTTGCATCTTTCTTCCTCTGCAGGCTGGATATGGCGGCAAGAACCTTGTCGGGCGTAGCCGGGAGATCGCGGACGGCTGCACCTGTTGCATGGCGGATCGCGTTGAGGATCGCCGGGGCAGTCGGGATAAGAACATGTTCGCCAAGCCCCTTGGCACCATAAGGGCCTTCCGCATCTTCGACTTCGACAATGATATTTTTTATCGGAGGAACATCACCGATAGTCGGAATTAGATAGTCATGTAGATTTTCCGTTCGGCCCGGCTGGTAATCTTCCATAAGGGCAAGACCGATACCCTGCGCGACGCCGCCTTCGATCTGCCCCTCGACCAGCATCGGATTAATGGCACGGCCAACGTCGTGCGCGGTGACAATGCGGTTAATCCTGACCGTTCCAAGCCTGGTATCTACCGTCAATTCGACAAGCTGGGCACCATAACCATAAACCGCATAGGGAATACCCTGGCCGTTTTCGTCAAGCGGCTGAACCGGAGGATCATAGGTTTCCTCGGCCATGAACACATAGCCGAACTCGTCGGCAGGCATGGCTGCCAAATCGATTTGCGAGGTTCCGGATTTGCCGCGCAAACTTGCCTTGCCGTCACTGATGGCAATCGTCACGTCTTGGCCGGCGTTGGAGTGGCGTAACAGCAATGCACGAAGCTTTTCTCCGGCCAGTTTGGCAGCAGAGCCGGTGACATAGGTTTGCCGGGACGCCGACGTCTTGCCGCAATCAGGCGAGAGGTCGGTGTCGCAATCTACCATGTCAAGCGCATCGACAGGTACACCGAATGCATCCGCGGCGATCTGGCTGATAACCGTATTGGAGCCCTGGCCGATATCCATGGCACCTTGATGCAGGACTATCCTGCCATCCGGAGTTATTCCCATTCGCACCGTCGAAGGGTTTGGCAGCGAGGTGTTGCCGCAGCCATACCAGCAGGACGCAATACCGGCACCACGACGCAAGCCGGCGCCGTTTGCCTTCGCGTTGAAATCACTGGCGCGCTTGTTGGCCGCAGACCATGCCGGCTTCAACGCCTCAAGGCATTCAATAATGCCAACGCCCTTCTCAAACACCTGGCCGGTGACTGTGGGCTGGCCATTGGTAAGTGCATTGATCAGCCGGAATTCGAGACGGTCAATTCCGGCCTTGCCTGCCAGTTCATCGAATGCACACTCCTGGGCAATTGCCGACTGGGGGACACCGAATCCGCGAAATGCTCCCGATGGCGGTGCGTTGGTGTGAACGGCGACACTGTCGGCGCGGTATCCGGGCACGAAATAGGGCCCGGATGCGTGAACCGGAACGCGATTGGCAACAGTCGGGCCCCAGCTTGCATAGGCGCCGGTGTTGAACACGCCATCAAAAGCGATGCCGCTCAACCTGCCATCCTTGTCGCAGCCTGCGGTAATCGTAATTTGCGAGGGATGGCGCTTGGTTGTCGAGCGCATGGAATCGCCGCGTGAATAACAAAGGGCTGCCGGACGATTGAGCGTCCACGCTGCCAAGGCAACATATGGCTGAAATGAAAGGTCGAGTTTGGAACCGAAACCGCCGCCACATGCCGATGGGACGACGCGGACATCACCGGTCTCAAGGCCCATTATTTCTGCTATCGCCTCGCGGTCCATCTGGGTTGACTGCGTGCAGCCCTTGACGAAAAGCCGGTCGCCTTCACGGACGGCATATCCTGCCTCGGGCTCGATGTAGGCGTGTTCGATGAATGGCGTTGATGTTTGAACAGTAACCTTGTGGGCGGCACCCGCCAATCCCGCCTCGGCATCACCGCGTCTGACGTGTCCGCGCACGAGAATGTTGCCCGGCCTGTTTTCGTGCAGAAGTACCGCTCGTTCCTTGACGGCATCTTCGGGAACAAGGGTGTGCTCAAGCACTTGCCAGTCGACGGGAAAATCCGAAAGACGAAGTGTCCGGATAGCAGCTGGCTCACCGGCAACAGCTGCAATTGCCTCGCCGCGGAAGCGCACAACCCCGGTCGCAAAAACCGGCTGGTCGGCAAAAGGCGGGATAACGCCAAAGCAGTTCCGTCCAGGGATGTCGCTGGCGTCAAAAATGGCTTCGATACCGGGATGCGCGGCAAGGAACGCCTGCGTATCGCCGATGGTGAAGCGGGCATGATGGTGCGGGCTGCGGATCACGTGCACCAGCAATGCATTGCCCGGCAAGGTGTCGGATCCGAACTCCAGTTCACCGGTCACTTTCGCGCGTCCGTCGAGATGGCGAATGCGGTTACCGATGCTGTGTCCGGCCGGAGGGGTTTTCATCTCCGTGTTGGCACCCGAGGCGTGTATCACGGCATCGATTATTTTCTGGTAGCCGGTGCAGCGGCACAGAACACCGCCAAGGGCTTCTTCAACTGCACCTCGGTCGGGTCGCTGATTTTCGTTCAGGAGTGCGTGGGCAGATACCAGCATTCCCGGCGTGCAAATTCCGCATTGCGCGGCTCCGTATTGCAGAAAGCTTTCCTGCAGCCGGTTGAGATTTCCGTTCCGGGCAAGGCCTTCGGCGGTGGTGATGTCACGACCGGCGACTTGGGCCACCGCTGTCAGACAGGCGCAGACTGGCTTGCCGTCAACAAGAACGGTGCAAGCTCCGCAATCTCCGGCGTCGCAGCCGATTTTCGTGGCAATCAGCCCCAATTCGTCGCGCAAAACATTGCTCAACCGGTCGGTCGGGGCCGCCTGCGCCCGTACTTCCGTAGTATTGACGCGAAAAGCGGTTGTCATATTGGCGCCTCCCTGGCAGCCTGAGTGATGGCGCGGCGGGCAAGTTCGGCGGCGGCTTCGATACGGTAAGCGGCGGTGGCGCGGACATCATCGATCGGCGAGAGCGCCCGGAATTGTACTTTATCGACGCATGTGGCGAGATCGTCGGAAACGGGACAGCCGACAAGTGCCGCCTCAAGATCGGGCAATCTTTGTGCAACTGCCGAGCAGGCTCCGACACTGACTGCTGCGTCTGTAATCTTCCCGCGGTTGTCGGACGCGATACGAGCAGCGACCATCGCAATCGAAATAACCAGGTATTTGCGTGCGCCCAGTTTAAGGAACGACGAGCGGCCGGTTGCGGCCTCTTTGGGAACTAGAATGGCTGAAACCAGTTCGCCGGGGCGCAATTTGGTCGAGCGGTTGCCGGTTATGAAGTCGCTCAACGCGAGTTCGCGCTTTCGCGATCCTGAAAGCAACTCGACGGTTGCATCCAGCGTCAGCAATGGCGGCACACCA
>JAHEGF010000080.1 GCA_024645155.1 Phyllobacteriaceae bacterium
CGAGGCTGTCGAGATGATCCAGCGCGCCTTTGGCGTCACCGGCACCAAAGATGCTCCAAGCGGTCATGGTCTGGGCGATCAGCCGGTCCAGATCGGATTGCAGGGCAAGTTTCAGGAGCGTCTCGGCAGACTTGAACTTCTTTGCGTTGATGGCGTTGACCGCCAGCAGCAGCCGCGAAAAACGTTCCGCTTCGGGCTCGGTCTTCAACTGCTCCGCATAGGGTGTGGCTTTATCAAGGTTGCCCGTCAGGACCAGCGATGTCATCAGGCTCTGGATGAGCTGCTTGTTTTCGCTGTCAAATTTGACAGCGGTTTCATAAAACCGGATCGCGCTTTCAAGATCATTGTCTATCTCGGCGGTTCGCGCCGCCAGAAAGGCTCCCGAAAGATTGGAGATGATGATCTTCTCGTCTTTCGCGTTCGCACTCGCACCGGCCGAGAGCAATGACAGGCCGGCCGCCAGCGCGATCAATCCAGATGCAATTCTTGTAATTCCGGCCATGGGGCCCCTTCCCGATTTCCTGCCGCCATTGCGGCACCGGCTAGACTTCTGTCCTGCGAACATGGCCTTTTTGCGAAGTTGCCGCAATCATCCGGCACTCACTTTATGTTCAGCGCCGGTACCGGTGATCCCGGTTACGTCAATTGACCCTGCTGATACAGAAATCGATGACTTCCATAAGCGCATCTTTTTGCGCGCAGTTGCGCATCGGTGCCAGGGCATCACGCGCAATCTCGCCAAAGTGGCGCGCACGGTTGATCGTGTCACCAATGGCGCCGTACTTGGTCATCAAACCCACGGCTTTTTCAAGTGCTTCATCGTCGTTGACGCCGCCTTCCATAGAGTTTTGCCAAAATGCCCGCTCTTCTGCAGTGCCGCGGCGAAAACTCAATACGACCGGCAACGTGATTTTTCCCTCGCGGAAGTCATCGCCGGTATTCTTTCCCAGATCGGAAGCATTTCCGCCGTAGTCGAGCGCGTCGTCGACAAGCTGGAACGCCAGTCCGAGATTGGTTCCATAAGATCGCAACGCCGCGCGGTCCGTGCGTTCGGCCTTTGCAATGATCGGTCCGACTTCCGCAGCCGCCGAAAACAGCGCCGCGGTTTTTGCCTTGATCACCGCAAGATACTCGTCTTCCGTCGTTTCAAGGTTCTTTGCCGCAGAAAGCTGCATCACCTCGCCTTCGGCAATGATGGAGGCCGCTGCCGACAGGACATCCAGAGCATCAAGCGATCCGACTTCGACCATCATGCGGAATGCCTGTCCAAGCAGAAAATCTCCAACGAGCACGCTTGCCTGGTTGCCCCAGATCATGCGCGCGGTGGTGCGTCCGCGCCGCAGATCGCTTTCATCGACAACGTCATCGTGAAGCAGCGTCGCCGTGTGCATGAACTCCACACTTGCGGCCAGCTTGACATGGTCGTCGCCAAAATAGTCGAACATCTGGGCTGCAGCGAGCGTGATCATCGGACGCAGCCTCTTGCCGCCTGAAGAAACCAGATGATTTGCGATTTCCGGAATCATCTCGACATCCGAACCGGCTTTCGAAAGGATAATCGTATTGACCCTTGCCATGTCGGCTTCCGTCAGCGACATGAGCGGCTTTATCGAAGCGTTTTCCCGCTCACCGCCCTTTAGTGATACTACGACACCCAAAACCTGTTTCCTTCCACAACAACCACGCGGCATGCTTGCCTATCGATGACTTTATGGATCAAATCCACAATTGGGCAAGTGACGATTTGGCGCGGCAAGCGTCTGATTTGCTCTCTGCCGCCCGTCAGATAGCTTTAGTGCGCGAAAATGGAAAGTTTGAATTTATGATGGAACTGGTCAGAACCAACAATGTTGTCCTGATTTCGTTTATCGAAGCACTGCTGCGCGATTCCAACATCCGGTTTATTGTCGCCGACCAGAACATGAGCATTGTGGAAGGTTCGATCGGTATATTTCCACGCCGTGTCATGGTTGATGCCGAAGATATTGACCGGGCAAAAAAGCTTCTGCGCGACGCGGACCTGGAACACGAACTGAAGTCGTCATGACTGTCGGCCGGTCGTCAGTCACCGTCGATGCGTTTCATCGTGGCGCTTTTGACCTGGTGCAGCCTGCCGCAGGTGGCCACCGGGCCGGTATGGATGCCATGGTGCTTGCTGCGGCCGTTCCCGATGCATTTTCAGGCCGGGTGGCGGACATTGGATCGGGAGCCGGAGCCGCCGGTCTTGCCGTTCTCAGCCGGTGTCCGAACGCCAAAGTCACCCTGATCGAACGATCGCCGGAAATGCTTGATTACGCCAATGCGTCGCTTGCCCTTGAAAGCAACAGCTCATTTTCCGGCCGTGCTGTTGTTATCCAGGCGGATGTCGAGGCGCGTGGAAAAGACCGTCATGCAGCAGGTCTGGACGACAACAGTTTTGACTTTGCTATCATGAACCCGCCATTCAACAGCGCCAATAACAGGCGAACGCCTGACCCGCTCAAGGCCGATGCCCACGTAATGAACAATCGGCTTTTCGAAAACTGGGTGAAAACTGCAGCGGCACTGGTCAAGGCGCGTGGCAGCCTTGCGGTAATCATCCGGCCCGGTTCACTGCACGAATTGCTTGACGCCATGAAAGGCCGCTTTGGCGGAATTCAGATCAAGCCGCTAATGCCACACGCCGGCAAGGTTGCAATCCGCGTCGTTGCAAGAGGTATCAAGGGTTCACGCGCGGAGTTGACCATCGAACCACCGCTCGTCTTGCATCCTGCGCATGGCTCCGGTTTTACTGTGAAAGCAGAGGCGATCATCAACGGGCAAACCTGCCTGTATTGAACCCTTTTCCACAAGGAGGGCCCAAGAATTGATCATACGCATATTCCAAGTCCGCGTTCATGAGGGCAAACGAGGTGAATTCGAGAAGTTCTTTCGCGAGACGGCAATGCCGCTGATGAAGAAACAGCCGGGCCTCATCTCGTTGACCGCCGGGGTACCACGGCCTGAATCCCCCGACAATTTCTGCATGGTCATGGTGTGGCGTGATCTTGACGCGATGAAGGATTTCGTCGGCGAGGATTGGCAAAGTGCCCATATCCATCCCGATGAAGCCAGACTGGTGCGCGAGCGCACCATTCATCACTATGAACTGGCGGAAGCCTGAATGCCGCCAGTGTAGCCGGTGGCAATCGGCGACGATTGCCATTGCGGAGCGCGTGCAAATACCTACATGCAGGCAACGCAAATCAATGAGGTTGCCGTGGCCCGCTATCTGAACCGAATACTTCCGCGGAAGTTCCGCACCGACGCCCCGACGATACCGGTTGTAAGGTTGCAGGGCACGATCATGGCCGGGCGCAACCAGTTTCGCCCGTCATTGTCGATAGCCGGAACTGCCGGGCTGTTGGAGAAAGCGTTTTCCGACAAGCAGGCGCCGGCAGTAGCCATCATCATCAATTCTCCCGGAGGATCTGCCGTGCAATCGCGCCTGATCCACAAGCGTATCCGCGATCTGGCCGAAGAAAAAGACAAACGGGTGCTGGTGTTTGTCGAAGATGTCGCCGCATCGGGCGGCTATATGATTGCCTGTGCGGGAGACGAGATTTTCGTCGATCCGTCATCGATTGTCGGTTCCATCGGCGTGGTCGCCATGTCGTTCGGATTTCAGGAAGCAATCAAGAAGCTCGGTATCGAAAGGCGCGTCTATACGGCGGGCAGAAACAAGGTCACCCTTGATCCGTTCCAGCCCGAAAAGAAGGAAGATGTGGCACGGGTCAAAAAGCTGCAGCTTGAAATCCACAAGACGTTCATTGATCTGGTCAAGGGTCGCCGCGGCAACAGGCTTGCTGACGATGACGAACTGTTCTCGGGTCTCTACTGGGCCGGTGAACAGGCAATAGAACTCGGGTTGGTTGATGCCATTGGCGATGTGCGCTCCGTGTTGAAGTCGCGCTATGGCGCCAAGACGAAGTTGCGGCTTGTTTCGTCGCCTCGCGGCTTGTTCGCCCGGCGGCTCGGTCTTGGACTTGAAAAACCGGTCGGGGCCGAAATCGGCACCGCGTTTGCTGGCGCCCTTGCAGAAGAACTTGACGAGAGGGCATTGTGGGGGCGTTTCGGACTGTAGCCGGCGTTCGTGATATATGGCGCAAAACAGGCTTTGAAAGGGATGGAGTACCATGCAGTTCATACTGATTGCAGTCGTGGCGGCCATTGGCTGGTATGGGTACAAATCCTTCGTCAGGGAAGCCGAACGGGTTACGGAGCGCGCCAGAAGGGCGCGTCAGGAAGAACAGAACCGCGCCGTTGGCACCCTGGTTCAGGACCCCGAAACGGGTGAATACAAACCCGCCAAAGATGACTGACGGGAATGGCACCACCGTCACAGGTCAGTGTTTGGGCCCCTGCCAAAATCAATCTCGCATTGCATGTGACCGGGCAGCGTGACGACGGCTATCATCTCCTCGAGACGCTCGCGGTGTTCACGCGGTTTGGCGATACCATCGAAATCATGCCTGCCAGCGAGGACAGTTTCCATGCTTTCGGGCCCTATTCTGCTGATGTTCCGGTTGGTAGGGACAACATCGTTGCGCAGGCGCGGGACCTGTTCAAAAAAGGAACAGACCTGGATATGCCGACTGCCATCACCTTGGAGAAACGCCTGCCGGTGGCCTCCGGTATCGGCGGCGGCTCAAGTGATGCGGCGGCAACGCTGATTGCATTGAACACGCTGGCCGGCACGGATATGGATGCTGGTGCGCTGGCGGAACTTGGAACCGAGTTGGGCGCCGATGTTGCCATGTGCGTACATCGTGCCCCCCTGGTTGCCAAAAATATCGGTGACTTGGTCACCGCCGTGCGTCCGTTCCCCCGGCTTCATGTCGTGCTGGTCAATTCCGGTGTGCAGATTTCAACGCCACGGGTTTTTTCAGGTTTGACAAACCGCGCCAATTCGCCGTTGCCGAAAATTCCCTCTCAGTTTGCAACCGATGAACTTGACCGGTGGCTTGCCGCCACGCGCAATGATTTGACGGCTGCGGCCGTACGGCTGGAACCGGAAATTGAAACCGTGGCCGAAAGACTTGTTGACGCAGGTGCCCGTTTTGCACGAATGAGCGGTTCCGGTGCCACATGTTTCGGGATATTTGATAACGCACAAGATGCCAGTCAGGCGGCCGCCACGATCGCCGATCGGCAACCGGGCTGGTTTGTCGTAGCAACGGAAACCACGGCTCATGGAGACCAATATGAACCGGATTGATGAAACCCGAAAATTTGTGCCTGTCGCCATTGCCGTATTGACCGTTTCCGATACGCGGTCGCTTGATGAGGACAAATCCGGCGCGATGCTGGCGGACCGCATCGAAAATGCGGGACACAGTCTGGTTGCCCGCGATATCGTCACCGATGATGTCGACAAGATTCGTGAGAAGGTTCGCACCTGGTCGCTGGATCCGGATATCGACGTCATTATCACGACCGGCGGCACCGGATTTACGGGACGTGACGTGACACCGGATGCACTGGAGCCGATATTTGAAAAACGCATGGACGGGTTCTCGGAAGTCTTCCATCGCATTTCCTATGACAAGATCGGGACCTCGACGATCCAGTCGCGGGCAACCGGCGGCGTCGTGAACGCAACCTATGTCTTTGTCCTGCCAGGCTCACCTGGTGCGTGCAAGGATGCCTGGGACGGTATCTTGCAGCCGCAATTGGACTATCGCCACATGCCCTGCAATTTCGTCGAGATCATGCCTCGCCTGGATGAACATCTCGGGCGCGGGAAAAAATAGCCTATTGCCCGGCCGGCATGATGTGCGCCGTCAACCGGCGGGCCGATACTCCTTGTGCCAGTTGTTCCGCGGTCTTGTGTGATCGGGCAAGTACCGAAGACTGGCGTTTTGTCATCAGCAACCCATGGCAAAGTGCGCTCGGCTTTAACATCAGCCGCTGCAGAAACCGTTGCCTCGAACCAGGTGCCGGCGAAAACCGGGCCGCAGTCTGCGTCCTCCCGACATGATCCATGACGGGGCCAAGCCAATCGCCAACGGGGTACGATCCGGGTTCGAGAAACAACAGCCAATCCTTTTTCGCCATTTTGATCGCATCGCCTATTTCACCGGTCCGTACGGTCCGGCAACCCGCTTCATCTGCGATTGCGGCAATTCTGTCCGATGAGCCGGATTCGGCGATGATCACTTCGGAAACAACTCCCTCAATGGCCGCATCGACGATAGCGGCCAGTGTCCGCATCAGCAGGTCATCATCGTTGGCAGTCTGGATTACAACGCTAATCATGCAATGCCGATAGCCGATTGAAACCCGATCGCAAAGCCGAATGGTGAAAAGCGAAAAAGTTCTTGTTTTGTTCTCTTTTCCATAATAGGAATAGTTTCATGAGGGGTGAGTCGTGAATTCCTTTGCGAGGAGCTTGAAATGGAACCAATCAGCAAAGCGGACAGCGCAGCTTTTTCGTCCGGCCGGGCAGCAATGGCCAATGCCATGCTCGACAGGAGCGCGATGCGTGTCAGCGAGAACCGCAGACGCGGGCGCGGGTCCGGCATCAATCCGTCCGGCCGCTACGAGACCGAGAGACGGGTGGCGTTTGACGATGGCTGGCAGACTTTCGAGGACCTGCCGCCATTCAAGACCGAAGTGCAGATCGAACGGCCGCGAAGTATCATTACCCGCAACACATCGCCGGATATTTCATTCGACCGATCGATCAATCCATATCGCGGTTGCGAGCACGGCTGTGTCTACTGTTTCGCTCGGCCTACCCACAGCTACATGGGACTCTCAGCCGGACTGGATTTCGAAGCAAAGCTTTTTGCCAAACCCGACGCACCGGATCTTCTTGAAAGGGAACTGGCACGGCCCGGATATCAGGCTCAAACGATAGCCATTGGTACCAATACCGACCCGTATCAGCCGGTTGAACGCAAGTGGCGTGTCATGCGGCGGATCTTGGAAGTGCTCGAAGCACACGGCCATCCGGTCGCCATTGTCACCAAGTCGGCCATGGTATTGCGCGACATCGACATTCTTGAACGGATGGCGCGTCGCGGGCTGGCCAAAGTTGCGCTTTCGGTGACGACACTGGACCGTGCACTGGCGCGAAGCATGGAGCCGAGGGCCGCTACGCCACAACGCCGGCTTGAGGCAATCCGGTCCCTGTCGCAGTCGGGAATTCCGACATCGGTCATGGTTGCGCCCGTCATACCGGGTCTCAATGATCATGAAATGGAGCGCATCCTGGATTCTGCGGCAGCTGCCGGTGCCAGCGAGGCGGGCTTCATCATCCTGCGTTTGCCGGCAGAGGTTGCGCCTGTCTTCAAGGAGTGGCTTTTGTCGCGTTATCCCGACAGCTATCGCCATGTGATGTCGCTTGTCCGCTCGATGCGTGGCGGCAAGGATTACGATGCCGATTGGGGTAAACGCATGACCGGTAGCGGTCCCTACGCCTGGCAGATCGGCAGGCGGTTCGAAATTGCTGCTGCACGCCTTGGCCTGAACACGCGGAAACAGCCGCTGCGCAGTGACCTGTTTGTACCGGCAAAACCCAATGCTGATCAGCTTTCGCTATTTGACAACGCCGAGGCAGCATAACTGAACTTTTTTCTTTCCGTTCGGCCTTCCCCCAGGCGCCGACGGTGGCTTTCCGGCCAAGCCCCTCACGGCAGGAAAGCCTTGCGGAGAATCGGAGCCGATGCGAGCATCGCCGCACAATGGCTCGAAGGCACACCGATTCTCCGCTTCTTTTTGATATTCCGGAAATACCGGATTTCAGCCATGAGACGAGATTGTACGGATCGGGTTGTGGCGTGGTGGCCGGTGTGGACGAGGCCGGGCGCGGCCCGCTTGCCGGTCCGGTTGTCGCGGCAGCAGTTGTCTTGAACCCCGCTGCTATTCCCGATGGGCTCAACGATTCCAAGAAGCTTACGGCTCCCGTGCGCGCAAACCTGTTTGATCTCATCATATGTCATGCCAAGGCCATTGCGATTGCGTCACTTTGTGCCCGGTCGATAGATCAAAGTGACATCCGCGCGGCAAGCCTCGAGGCGATGCGCAGGGCCGTTTCCTCACTGCCAATCAAGGTAGCGCATGTTCTTGCTGACGGACGCGATGTTCCGACAGGCCTGCAATGCGAAGCGACGGCGCTAATCAGGGGGGATGGCCGCTGCCTTTCGATTGCCGCTGCCTCAATCGTTGCGAAAGTCACACGTGACCGGATGATGGAACGGGTGGCGGCGGATCACGGCGCCTACGGATTTGACGGCCACAAGGGGTACGGGACCGCACGGCATCGCGCAGCGATTGTCAGCGAGGGACCGCTCTTACGTATGCACCGCTATTCATTCGCACCCATCCGCCAGCCATGAAAAAGCGCGGCATTGCTGCCGCGCCATCATTCTCAGCTGTTTTTAGCGGTCAGTTCAGGCGGGATTTTACCTCTCCAACCGATTCCTTGAACAATTCACCGGCCATCTTGCTGTCTATCTTCTTGCCAAGCAGAGCACCGGCTGCCTTGATGGCGACGTCCACGGCGCTGAGGCGTACTTCGGTTACCGCATCCCGCTCAGCCTGGGCGATTTTTTCTTCTGCAAGCGTCGTCCGCCGCGCTACATAATCTTCGGTTTTGGCCTTGGCATCGGCAACGAGGATCTCGGCTTCATGCTTGGCAGCGGTCAGGATCTCCGCTGCTTCCTGCTCGGCTTCCTTGCGCTTGCGCTGGTATTCGGCAAGCAACTGTTGCGCTTCTTCCCGCAAGCGCCGGGCTTCATCCAATTCGTCACGAATCCGGTCCGCGCGCTCGTCGAGCGACTTGGTCAGCATCCCCGGAACCTTCAGGTAGATCACGATTGCGAGAAAGATAATCAGACCGACAAGGGCCCAGAAAGTTGCGTCCATTGTCGCCCCCTTACGCCGCTGCCGCTTTCACGGCAGCTGCTATTTCGCTTTTGGCGATGCGCCCGCCAACCAGTTTCTTGACAATGGTTTCAGCGGTATCTTCTGCGATGGACCCGACCTGCTTCATTGCCTTTTCCTTGATCGATGCAATCCGTGTCTCCGCGTCGGCGAGCTTCTTGTCCAGTTCGCGCTCGACTTCCGACCTTTCGGCATCCGCCTGTGATTTTGCCTCGTCACGGGCCGCCTGAGCGATTTCATTCGCCTTGGCCCGTGCTTCCGCCAGTTCCTGCTCATAGGCAGCAACCGCGGCGTCGGCTTCTTCCTTCATATGCGCTGCCTGGTCGAGATCTTGCGCAATACGATCACGGCGAAACTCCAGCGTTCCGCCGATCCTCGGCAGCACCATTCTCTTCAGGAAGAGATAGAACAGGCCAAAGGTGATCGCCAGCCAAAGAAGCTGGGACGGGTAATTGGATGAATCGAATGGCGGAAACAGGCCGCTGCCATGTCCGTCGTCAGCCACACCGGTTTCGGTATGGGTCTCGCCATGTGTCGTCTGTTCAGACGCCGCAAACGCCGGTGTCACAAACATTGGCTTTCCTCACAGTTCTGCGCCCGGCCGAATACCGGCAGGACGCCTGACAAGCTTGATCAGACTGCAAACAACAGCAGCAGCGCGATGAGCAGGGCGAAAATGCCCAATGCTTCGGTCACGGCAAAGCCGAAAATGAGGCGGCCAAACTGGCCATCTGCTGCTGACGGGTTGCGCAATGCGCCCTGGAGGAACTGGCCGAACAGGTTGCCCACACCGATACCGGCTGCGCCGGTTCCGATTGCTGCCAGGCCGGCGCCGATCAGTTTTGCTGCTTCCGCTTCCATCTTGATGCTCCTTTGTAGATATGACGATACGTCGCGGATTGTGAATTGGCGGCGAACCGCCGGTGACTTAGTGACCACCCGGATGGATGGCATCGTTGATATACATGCATGTCAACATCGCAAACACGTATGCCTGCAGGAATGCGACCAGGAATTCCAGCGCGGTGAGACCGACGGTCATCGCCAGCGGCAGGACTGAACCAACCACGCCGACAAAACCGAGGCTGCTAAGGGATACGATGAAGCCGGCAAATACCTTCAATGTGATATGCCCGGCGAGCATGTTGGCGAAAAGACGTACGGAAAGGCTGATCGGGCGGGCTAGAAACGAGATCACCTCAATTGCCACGACAAGCGGCAGGAGCACCACCGGAACGCCCGACGGCACAAACAGTTTCAGAAATCCGAACCCGTTTTTCCAGAACCCGTAAATAACGACAATGAGGAACACCGCCATGGCGAGTGCAACGGTCACGATGAGGTGGCTTGTGACCGTGAAGAAGTATGGGAACATCCCGAAAAGATTGGCGATCAGAATGAACATGAACAGGGCAAACACGAACGGAAAGAAGCGCATCCCCTGCGATCCTGCCGAATCTCTCAGCATTGAAGCAACAAATTCGTAGGCGATCTCGGAAATCGACTGCAGGCGCGATGGCACCAGACCACGGCTCGAGCTTGTAACAAAGAGAAACGCTCCGGTTGCGACCACGGTGGCAACCATGAAACCGGCCGAATTGGTGAACGAGAAGTCCAGGCCGCCAACCTCGATTGGAATCCATTTCGAAATCTGGAACTGATGAATTGGATCGTTCGCCACCGGCTAACCTCGCCTCATTTGCATTTTCAGCGGTTATCGTCTCCGGGCACCCGGCCCTTTGCATGATCCCGCTCGACCACATTCTTTTCAGCGACCACGCCTGCTGACCGCATCACATTCAAAACACCGGCACAGAAGCCGAGGAAAAAGAAAACAATGAACCCCCAGGGCGATGTGCCAGCCAGTTTGTCAATCACCCATCCGATTGCAGCTCCGACCAGTATTCCGGCAATGAACTCGCTGGACAATCGAAGTGCCTGGGCATAACCGGCCGATCCGCTTGTGTTTTCCTTGTTCCCCTGGACCTTGTTTCTGCGCCTGACTGAAAGCGCGTCTTCCAGAGCCTGGGAACGCGCATCCAATTCGTTGTCGGTCAAATGATCTTTGCCAGACTGTCCGGTTTCCGATTTACCGTCCTTGTCCGGGTTGGTTCCTCCGGTCAAAGCAGCCTCCGGGCCCGGTTCAGCGGCATCAGCGCCACCCTTCCGAATTCGGGCGCACCATAGTTATGGCTTCCCGCCCAGTCAAGACGGGTAAAGGTTGTTCGCAATAATGTTTTTTGCTAATTAATTCAGTATATTAGCTTAATGCGACATCACGTCCGCATTTGCATTCGCTGGAACTTGTGCGATTCCGCAGCCTCAAGTCCAACCGCCGCCATAGGTCCGGTAAAAGATATGACGCCCGATCTTCTTGAGTCGTTTCATGGTGCGCGCCCAGCGTGGCTTGACGTAGGTTGCGTGATAATGGGTAGAAGAACCGACTTCCGGCAACCAGATTGCACCTGACGTTACCGCCATTGCCACGTCCTCGGCTGTCTTCCAATGGCCGGGGCTTTTGACACGATCCTTGATGCCGTCGCAGGCAAATGAAAACTGGCAGCGATTGCGCCAGTGATCGTTCTGGTAGACAACGCCACAAATGGTTTTCGGATAAGCGGGATTGCGGACACGATTGAGTATCACCTGGGCAACGGCCGCCTGGCCTTTGACCGGCTCTCCGCGGGATTCGAAATAGATGCCGACAGCGAGGCACTGCTGCTCCTGTTTGGAAAATGCATAGGCTGGAAGCGGTGTCCGTGCCCATTGGTGATCGTTTTTGCCAACCGGCGGCATAAACCGGCCCTGGCCTTCGGGTTTTTCCGGTTTCAATAGAACGGCAAATGGCGACTTGTCGGCGAAATCGGGTTCTGCAGGCGCGTAGGCGGTGGCAAGAATATCGGGATGATTGTTGGTAACCAGACTGGCCAACATGGTCGGTACGTTGCTGATCTCCGGTTTCGACCTGCGCAAATGGAAGGCGGTGGCAATCTCGATTTCCTTGCCCTTTATCTCGGGCCTGGAGAAGGCCATCTTAACTTCGGGATCGATCGACGGCTTGAGCAGCGAGCTGGTGCGCTCAAGAACCGACCCGGCATTGAAAGCCTTGGGCGGCGTGACCGGCACGGATTTCAGGATACGGTTGCTCTTGGCAGCGCGGTTTACGCGATCTTCGTCTGGTACGAGATCTTCCATGTCACGGCGCCCGCGCAGAGCCACCGAACCGAACCTGGTGTTCTTCAAACCGGCACCGGCAACCGAGCCAGTGGTCATTGTGTCAACACCAAAGGCCATTTCTGCCTTGTGTATCGACCCGGACACGGATTTTTCGAGATAGGTGTTCCAGCGGCTGTCTGGCGTGTCGGTACCGGCCAGCATTGCCGACAGGTCCTGAAAGCCTGATTGCGTAGGGAAAGCCAAAAGGGTCGCGATACCCAGCAATGCAGTTGAAAACAGACCACGCCGAAGCGGTGGCGACCGGTGCCGCAAACCCGAAAATTTTACTCGCACAAACATACTCCACGCATACAAAAGCGTCATTGCATGGAGAATGATTGATTAACCTTGATGTCCGGTTAACGCGAACCGCGTTTGCTTGCTTTGCCTGCATAGGGGTTTTCGGAAGCCCTGGCAGCAATGCGGATCGGCACGCCTGGCAGTTCGAAAGCGCCCCGCAATTCGTTGGTCAGATAACGCATGTAGGATTGCGGAATGGCGTCGGGGCGGGTGCATGACAAAATGAAGCCGGGCGGCCGCGTTTTGACTTGTGTAATGTACTTGATCTTCAACCGGCGGCCGGCGACCGCCGGCGGCGGATGACGCGAGATCACACCTTCCAGCCAACGATTCAGCCGGCCAGTCGAGACACGGCTGTTCCAGACCCTGTGTGTGGCAACCACCGCCTCCATCAGCCGGTCGAGCCCCTTGCCGGTTTCTGCCGAAACGGGAACGGCGCGTATATCGCGGACCTGCGGCAGCAGGCGCGTTGTCTTTTCGCGGAGCTCGGCGAGGGTTTCCTGAGGATTGTCGATCAGGTCCCACTTGTTGAATGCAATTACCGGCGCGCGGCCCTCGCGCACGATCAGGTCGGCAATCTGCAAGTCCTGTTTCTCGAAGGGAATGGTGGCGTCAAGCAGA
>JAHEGF010000081.1 GCA_024645155.1 Phyllobacteriaceae bacterium
GGCCTGCAGGCGCGCGGGCGTTCTGGTCATTCATGTGTGGCTCGTGTGTGAACCGGGGCATCCGGCCTTGAGCCAGAATTCACCTTTGATGAAAGGACTCAAGGAAAACAATGCCCTTGTGAGAGGGACGTGGGGTGTACAACCGGTTGCCGGCCTCGGACCGCAGCAGGGCGATTTGATCGTTGAGAAAATGACGATGAGCGCTTGGGAAAGCGGCAGGCTGGAAAATTACATCAAGGGCGCAGATAGGGATACGATAATCAATACCGGCGCATGGACCAACATGTCTGTCGAACACACTGCCAGGACCGGAGCGGACAAGGGATACAACGTGATTATACCCGAAGATGCCTGTTCCACGATGAATTCCGATTGGCACTATGCCGCGGCAGAATTCGCAATGCAGCAGGTATCGACGGTGACACGCGTAGATGCTGTTATCAAGGCGTTGAGTTAGAAGATTAGGTGTCGGAACAGGCGCGCGAATTTCACTTGGGGAACGCGATATTGCAAGATGCCGCAAGAGCAGAATCAGCCGCCATTATCAGCAAAGTGGGGCAAGCAAATGAACCGGATTGACCTTGAAGGCGAAGTAGCGATTGTCACCGGCGGCGCCCAGGGGATCGGGTTTGCCGTTGCCAGACGATTGATGGATTCCGGTGCGAGCGTTTGCTTGTGGGATGTGGATCCGTCCAAGCTGGTGGAGGCCCGGGAACAACTCGGCAATCAGTGCACCACCGCTGTGGTCGATATTACCAAGATCGAGATGGTGGAAACCGCTGCCAAACAAGTTGCCGAAAATCATGGCAAGATTTCTATTCTGGTAAATTCGGCAGGCATTGCCGGATTGAATACCACCGTCGACAAGTACCCGGTTGATGAATGGAAAAAGATCATTGCGATTAACGTCGATGGAACTTTTTTTGTCAATCGAACTGTCATCCCTTACATGAAGGCCAACGCTTATGGCCGCATCGTCAACATCGCCTCGGTCGCCGGCAAGGAAGGCAATCCGAACGCCTCGGCATATTCAGCATCGAAAGCAGCGGTTATCGGCTTCACCAAATCGCTTGGCAAGGAACTTGCCGGCCTCGACATTGCGGTCAATTGCATTACCCCCGCGGCTGCGCGTACCCGAATTTTCGACCAGATGAGCCAGGAGCATATCGACTTCATGCTTTCCAAGATACCACGCGGAAGATTTGTCGAGGTCGAGGAAGTTGCAGCGATGATCGCCTGGCTTGTCAGCCGGGAAAACAGTTTCACGACTGCCGGCGTATTCGATCTATCGGGAGGGCGCGCCACCTATTAATACTGCCAGTATTGAATATTCACCGGCTGTTCTGCCATGGATCAACGGCTCGCGTTCTTGGTGCTCAGGATGCCTTCCCATTTCAAGGCGGTTTTGACGATGAGATCGAGATCGTCATATGCCGGTGTCCAGCCAAGTTCGCGACGCGCGCGATCTGCATTTGCGACTATGGAAGCCGCGTCGCCAGGACGCCGTCCAGCGATTTGTATGTCGAAATCCCGCCCGCTGATCCGCTGGACACTGTCAATGACCTGGCGAACCGAGTAACCACGGCTATAGCCGCAATTTGCAACAAGATTACCGCCGTCGGCTCTTAGCCGGCCAAGGGCCAGCCGGTGTGCAGCGACTAGATCGCTGACATGGATATAGTCGCGAACACAGGTTCCATCGACAGTAGGGTAGTCATCTCCGAAGACCTGCATTGAAGACCGCTTGCCGAGCGCGGTCTCGCAGGCGACCTTTATTAGGTGGGTTGCACCGGGTGTCGACTGGCCGGTTCGGCCGCCCGGATCAGCCCCGGAAACATTGAAATAGCGTAACGCTGTGTAACAGAAATCATGGGCCGCTGCCGTATCCCTGAGCATGAGTTCGGTCATCAGTTTCGAAACGCCGTAGGGCGATTCGGGCAGTGTTGGCACATTTTCATCGACCGGTTTTTCACCTCCGCCACCATAAACCGCAGCTGTCGAGGAGAATATGAAGTGACGCACCTTCTCGTGCACGGCGGTTTCGATGAGAGTCCGCGACTTGCAGGTGTTGTTCTCGTAGTAACCGAGCGGATCGGCAACAGATTCGGGGACAATGATTGATCCGGCGAAATGTATGATCGAATCGACCCCGGCCTCCCGGATTATTCCTGAAACCAGATCCTTGTCCGCTATGTCGCCGACAACAAGGGTCGCTTCCGCGGGAACCGCCCAGTCGAACCCGGTCGACAACCGGTCGATGACAACGACCTTTTCGCCGGCATCGAGCAGTTCCCAAACCATGTGGCTCCCGATATAGCCGGCTCCACCGGTTACCAGTACTGCCATGACCTATTCTCCTGTGGTTGTCCCTAACTCATAGCCCGGGTTGGAGGATTTGTGCTTCGCCTTTCCGCCTATACTTCAACTATTTTAACAAACGATGGTGCATCTGCACTATCGCTTTGGATAATCGGTCTGCATCATAGCCTCTACCTTTCGACCGCTTCGGATCACGGTGCCGTAAATTGGAGGTTCGCCAGCAAATGAGATTACTGATCGCGAGAATCCGAACCTATCAATCCTTGGCGTAGTTGGAGGCTAGGGAATTTGCCTTGGCTGAAAGCACAGTGATCAAAGCTGAGTAATTAAGACCATGAAATCATTGCATAAAGTTTGCACGTATTGTGATGACACTTTCTCTCCGATTTGAGACAGATCAATGTGTGGTGCGCGAAATTCTGTGAAATCCCGTATTCGGTAACTGGATCGCGACAATGTGTGTATCCAAACCGGATAGACGAAACCGCCATGAGCCGTTAGAAACGTTGTCGAAATCAGGGTCTTGTGATGAACTACAAAAAAATATTTGATGAAGCGATCGACCAGTTGCACGCCGAAAAGCGGTATCGGGTCTTCGCTGATTTGCAGCGTATAGTTGGCCGTTTTCCGCGCGCGGTATGGCGTTCGCAAGGGCAGGAGCGTGAGATTACGGTCTGGTGCTCAAACGACTATCTCGGCATGGGGCAACATCCGTCTGTGATCGGCGCGATGACACAGGCCACGAGCCAAATGGGCTCCGGAGCCGGTGGCACAAGAAATATTTCGGGCACCAATCATCCTCTGGTGGAACTGGAACAGGAACTGGCGGACCTACACGGCAAGGAATCCGCGCTCGTTTTCACATCCGGCTTCATATCCAACGAGGCCAGCATTTCCACGATCGGGCGGCTTTTGCCGAACTGTCTCATTCTTTCCGACGAGTTGAACCATGCTTCAATGATCGAGGGCGTTCGCAGGTCCGGCGCCGACAAGAAAGTGTTCCGCCACAACGACATGGAACATCTTGAGGCGCTTCTTGCTGCTGCGGGGCGGGACCGCGCCAAACTGATTGTATTTGAATCGGTCTATTCCATGGATGGCGACATTGCGCCAATTAAAAGGATTGCAGACCTAGCAGAGAAATACAATGCGATGACTTACATCGACGAGGTTCACGCAGTTGGCATGTATGGGGTCCGTGGCGGCGGAATTACCGAGCGCGAAGGACTGGCTGATCGCATTGACGTTATTGAGGGCACGCTTGCCAAGGCTTTTGGAACCCTCGGTGGATATATCTCGGGCAAGCGCGCGGTAATTGACGCGGTACGCTCTTATGCACCAGGATTCATATTTACAACGGCGTTGCCACCAGCAATCGCATCTGCGGCCACAGCCTCAATCCGGCATTTGAAAACGTCGCAGGAAGAGCGCACCAGGCATCAGGCCCAGGCACAAAGAACCAAGATAGCGCTGACAGAAGCCGGCTTGCCGGTTATGGAGTCGGAAACACACATCGTTCCCGTGCTGGTTGGCGATCCGGAATTGTGCAAGCAGGCAAGCGACCATTTGCTGGAGAAGCATGGTATTTACATTCAGCCGATAAACTACCCAACCGTTCCACGCGGAACGGAACGCTTGCGCATCACACCCTCGCCGTTTCACACGGACGAGTTGATTGAGGGATTGACGAG
This sequence comes from Phyllobacteriaceae bacterium, assembly GCA_024645155.1. GTDB lineage: Bacteria > Pseudomonadota > Alphaproteobacteria > Rhizobiales > Rhizobiaceae > JAHEGF01. Next base: position 4,011 of record JAHEGF010000081.1, read on the forward strand.
GGCGCTGTGCGAAACTTGGCGGCACCTTGGAATTTCCAGTGGTGACGGTCAGGTCACAGGCGTTCAACAGACCGAGCGCATCGTTCCTTTGATTGTGCCCAAATCCGGCGGATAGACTTGTCCCGCCGGCAGCAGGTCATCAGATTTCTGCATCGCGAACCCCGGCATCACGCCGGGGTTACTTTTTTTCGCTAAGTTATTTGTTCTTGGATAGAAGATCACGAATTTCGGTAAGCAGTTTAATATCCGCGGCCGGTTCTGCTGGCGCTTCGGGCTCTGGCTCGGCCTCGATAGCCGCACGCATCTGGTTTACCGCTCGCACAATCAGGAAGATGATCCAGGCAAGGATCAGGAAGTTGATGACTACCGTCAAAAAGCTCCCCCATGCAAGAACAGCACCCTGTTCCTTTGCTGCGTCCAAAGTAGTCGCCGTAACGCTTCCTGACAGCGGCAGGAAATAGTTTGAAAAATCCAGCCCGCCAAAAATAGCGCCGACAATCGGCATGATGATGTCACCGACCAGTGAATTGACGATCAGGCCAAAGGCACCGCCGATAATGACGCCAACGGCAAGATCCATGACGTTCCCCTTGGCAATGAATGTTTTGAATTCGTCGAGCATATCTGTTCTTTCCTGTTTCGCCCCTGATGCAGAATTATCCGCTGCGCGAGTTTTTTGCAATTACCTCACTGAGTTGCGGTAAGCCCAACAGCTATCTGCGCCGACTGCCGGATAATGGACAATAATGGCCCGTTATGATTGCTTAGGATTGCAGGCAACCTGTACCCGGGAGGTAATATGCAAGGTTGGGTCGTCATTGGGGTGACATTGTTCTACTTGCTACTGCTCTTTGCAGTGGCGAGTCATGGCGATCGCCGCGCGGCACGGGGCGGATCACAAAAATCACGCCCGATGATCTACGCACTCAGTATTGCCATATACTGTACGTCGTGGACATTTTTCGGGTCGGTGGGACTGGCGTCCGAACGCGGGCTCGAATACCTCGGCATATATATCGGGCCGATACTTGTATTCACCTTTGGCCATTCGCTGGTGCGCCGTATGGTTCGCCTGTCGAAATCAGAGCGCATTACCTCGATTGCGGATTTTCTTGCCGCCCGATATGGCAAGAGTTTTGCCGTTGCATCGGTGGCAACGCTCATCGCTACCGTAGGGACCATTCCTTATATCGCGCTTCAATTGAAGGCGATTGCCGGATCTGTCGGCCTTATGGTCAGCCATTATAATCCGTCGTCCATCGGCGCGAGCTATTTTCTTGGCGATGTATCGCTTCTTGTCGCATTGCTACTCGCAATCTTCGCAATTTTGTTTGGCACACGCCATGCAGATGCTACCGAGCACCAGGACGGCCTGATCCTTGCGGTTGCCCTTGAGTCGGTTGTCAAGTTGACGGCTTTCCTGGCGATCGGGATCGCGATCAGTTTCCTGATGTTTGGCGGCCTGCCGGATTTGCTTGAAGAAATTCAAAACTCTCCACGGGCTATGGCAGCCGTCGGGCACTCGACACCACTTTCAACGTGGTTCGTGCTAATTCTTTTAAGCGGGTTTGCTATACTGATGCTGCCGCGCCAGTTTCACGTTGCCATCGTCGAAAACCGGGGCGAGGACGAGATTTCAACGGCCGCCTGGCTGTTTCCACTCTACCTGATCGCAATCAATCTATTTGTGCTTCCGATCGCGCTGGCCGGCATCGTTGCAATTGGTGATACTACTACCGCCGATCTTTATGTGCTCGCTCTTCCGATGTCGCTCGATTGGGATTTTCTCACACTTGCCGCCTTTGTCGGCGGACTTTCGGCCGCCACTGCCATGGTTATTGTGGCTAGCGTCGCCCTCTCCATCATGATCTCGAACGATCTGGTCATTCCACTTTTCTTGCGGCGTTTTACGCAACCCAGCCGCGGTCCTGCAGAAGATTGGTCCAGCGTAATCCTAAACATTCGCCGTACGGCGATCTTTATAATCTTGATGTGTGCGTTTTTCTACTATCGGGAAATGTCCAACAATGCCCGGCTGACTTCAATTGGATTGTTGTCATTTGCCGCCATCGCCCAATTCGCCCCGTCCCTTATCGGGGGCCTGATATGGCGAGGCGCCAACGCCCGTGGTGCACTGGCAGGCATGATCGGCGGCATATCTGTTTGGGGATATACGCTGCTGTTACCTTCTTTGGCCTCCGACGGGAATGAACTTGTGGCACACGGACTGTTTGGCCTTTCCGCGCTGCGCCCGCAATCGCTGTTTGGAGCTGATCTCGAACCTTTGACACATGGCGTATTCTGGAGCCTGACCATCAATGCCGGGCTTTATATTGTGGGCTCACTTTCGCGATTATCTGTACCGCTGGAACGCATTCAGGCGTCGATATTCGTACCCCGCGAAACCGGCACAATGCCGAGTCTGCGCCGTTTCCGGTCTGCCGTAACCGTTGATGAGTTGAAGGACACCATTTCCCGCTATCTTGGAACCGAAAGAACGGAACGTTCATTTCAGGCCTATGAGTTAACAGCCGGAGCACCCATTCCGGGTAACGAATTGGCAAACGTCGCAACGGTCCGGTTCTCCGAGCAGCTTCTAGCCAGCGCCATCGGGTCATCGTCCGCCCGTCTGGTCTTGTCGCTTTTGTTCAAACGTGCGGAACCGGCCAACAACGACGCACACCGCCTTCTTGATGACGCCTCTGAAGCGCTGCAACAAAACCGGGATTTGCTGCAGATCGCCCTTGACCAGATGGAGCAGGGCATAACGGTACTCGACAATGACTACCGACTGACCTGCTGGAATCGCCAGTTCCGCAGATTGCTCGATCTGCCTGACGAAATGGGCCAGGTCGGAGTCTCGCTGGCGCAGATCCTCGATCACCTGGCAGACCGCGGCGACATAACGCAAACCGACGAAACCTCTGTAATCGAGCGGATATCAATTTTCGGAGAACCTTGGCAGTTCGAATTGAAGAAAAGCGGTCAGATTATTGAAGTCAGGTCAAACCCGATGCCAGATGGCGGCATAGTGGCAACCTATGCCGATATTACTGCCCGGGTTCACGCCGAAGTTGCCTTGGAAAGGGCAAATGAAAATCTGGAAATGCGGGTCGCCAGTAGAACCGCTGAGTTGACGCGGGTAAATGCGGAACTTGCCAGGGCGCATGTCGTTGCCGAAGAAGCCAACATAGGAAAAACAAGATTTCTGGCTGCTGCCGGGCACGATATCCTCCAACCGCTGAATGCCGCCCGGTTGTATTGCTCTTCACTGATCGACCGTATAGGGATCCCCGAAAACCGAGACCTGGCCAGTAATATCAACACATCGCTTGATTCAGTTGAAGACATTCTCGGAGCGGTTCTTGATATTTCACGGCTTGATACCGGTGCATTAAAGCCGACCCTTGAAACTTTCCGGTTAAACACCGTCTTGAAGCAGATCGAAACCGGCTTTAGGCCCGAAGCGGCGGACAAGGGTCTTGAACTGCGCGTGGTTCCATCCAGCGTGACTGTTTGCACCGATCGCAACCTTTTGAGGCGCCTGCTGCAAAACCTTGTTTCGAACGCAATCAAGTATACGCGCAGCGGCAAGATTCTCGTCGGCGTCCGCCGCGATGGGGATAATGCGAGGCTGGAGGTCTACGACACGGGAATAGGAATTGAGGAAACGGAGTTGGGGTCCGTATTCGCCGAGTTTAATCGCCTCGACAGGGGCGCACGGGTAGCGTCCGGACTCGGCCTCGGCCTATCGATTGTTGATCGTATCGCCAAGGTTCTGGGATTTCAGATTCACGTTGCGTCGAATTTGGAGCGCGGGTCTCGGTTTTCCATAATGCTTCCGACGGTCGGCAATGATGCGATCGTCGAGGAGGTGCGGGCCGAAGTTCCGATGCCAACCGCTCACGAATTGTCCGGATTGTCAGTTTTGTGCATAGATAACGACCCCCGGATCCTTGAGGGGATGAGTTCGCTTCTTTCAGGCTGGGGATGCAGTGTCCGGGTCGCTGAGAGCACCGGGGACATCGTGCCGGTAACGGAGGAGCATGCTGCGGGACCTTCGGTGATACTTGCGGATTATCATCTCGATGGAGAAAACGGCATTGATGCCATCAACCGCCTCCGCGATCATTACCGGCAGGCAATTCCTGCAATTCTGATAACAGCAGACCGTTCAAATGAAGTAAGGGATGCGGCCTCGGAAATCGGGGTAGCAGTGTTGAACAAGCCCGTAAAACCGGCGGCATTACGACTTACTCTGCAGCAATTCCGGTTGGTCAGGCAAGCAGCGGAATAATCCCCGTTGTGCGGCGGTCAAGTCACTAGGGCAACTGGCCGAGCTGACCGGTACCTATTTTGGAAAGCCTGATTACCGCCTGGGTGCGGCTGTCGACCTCGAGCTTTTGCAGCACTGCTGAAACATGTGCTTTTACAGTGGCCTCCGAAACACCGATTTCGTATGCGATCTGTTTGTTCAATAATCCCTCGGCGAGCATTCCTAGCACCCGCGCCTGCTGCGGTGTCAGCGTCCGGATGCTCTTGATGAGTTTTGAAATTTCGGGATCGTTTTCCGTTCCGGTATCGGTTCCCTCGGGAATGTAAACGCCCCCGCCCAATACGACATCGACAGCCTTGCGGATTTCTTCAAGTGTCGCCGATTTCGAGATAAATCCCGAAGCGCCCAATTCGATCGCCCTGTTGATAGTCAGCGCGTCATCGGTTGCCGATATGACCACGATCGGGACTGACGGTTGCAGAGCCTGCACTGATACGATCCCGGATAGTCCGGTGACACCCGGCATTGCCAGATCGAGCAGGATCAGATCGGCTTCCGGATTGTCACCTATCGCTTTTTTTGTGCTGTCAAAGTCTCCCGTCTCAACAATATTTGCTTCATTACCATTCGCTTTGAGCGCTTCTTTCAAGGCACCCCGAAAAAGCGGGTGATCGTCCGCAATTATTATTTTCAAACCCGGTCCCACTCTCACGTCCAAATGTTTGTTCGCAGTGATGCCATGCCTGTCACTGGTCGATATTGTCAGGCTATGGGCGATTCCCTGCCGATGCAAGACTTCCCGTTGCCCATACCCATATTCCGGTTTTAATGTCTCTTTTGTCCGAACTGACTGGAAGTTCCATGAAATCAGCGAATGCCGACACTTTCCCCGCCGATATGAGGCTGTTTGATGAAGCGCTCATTCATCCAGATGTCAGGCGCCACAACGATCAGATCGTTCAGCGGCTATCCGCCGGCCCCGAGCTTTGGGATTACACAGTTCCCCAGATCCGTACGTCACGTGCCAAGGGACGGGGGTCATTTCCCTTGTTCCCGCCCGATCCGCTTGCTGTAGAAATGGAAATTCCCGGTGGTGACAACGCAATCACCGTCCGAATCATCCGGCCAACAACACGAACTGAACGCGGTACATACCTGCATTTTCATGGCGGCGGCTGGATAATGGGAACCCCGGCAGAAAACGACAATCGTCTAAGGCGTCTTGTGGAAAATACAGGCCTTGCAACTGTTTCGGTAGATTACCGGTTGGCCCCCGAAACACCATTTCCGGGCGCGGTCGACGATTGTGCCGCTGCTGCACACTGGTTGCTGGACAACGGCGGGAATTACTTCAACACGTCATTCCTGGCGATAGGCGGCGAATCGGCCGGCGCGCATCTGGCCGCACTTACGCTTCTACGATTACGCGACACGTATGGATCAACGCAGTTTGACGCCGCTAACCTGGTTGCCGGCTGCTACGACCTGGGAGGTACACCAAGCGTACGCAATTGGGGCACCGAACGGCTCATCTTGCGGACCATCGACGTCATGACCTTCTGCGAGTTGTTTCTGCAAAACAACGAAGATAGGCGCGATCCGGCTGTATCGCCTTTATTTGCGGAATTGAACGGGCTTCCGCCGGCACTGTTTTCGTGCGGTACAAAAGACCTGCTGATTGACGACACGCTGTTCATGGCAATCTTGTGGGCCCAGGCAGGCAATGAAACTGAAACCGGCATTTTCCCCGGTGGTTGTCATGTTTTCCAGTCATTCGATACTGTTCAGGCCAAGGCGAGCCTTGCTCAGATCGAAGCATTTCTGGAAGGTATGATCATTAGAAAATTCAACGCGCCATAACTCGATATAGGCGGCAGGTACAGGGACTTCAGGTTTTTTCGGGGCCGGCTTCGGGTTCCTGATCGTCTCCGAATTCCTTGTCGAAGTCCTTCACTATTCCCATGAACCGCCGGAAGAATTTCTCCATGAATCCGAGCGTCTTTTCAAACTCTTCTTCTGAAGTGATGTGGCTTCCGGGATCGTGCCCGCTTCCTTCCAGCTGCGCCAGCCGGTCTTCAACCATGTCGAGGCGGTCGTGCAGCGTGCGGATTTCATTTTCGTAGGCCATGCGTTCGCTTGGTGAGACACGGCACACGAACTGACCGCTTTTTTCCTCACAAAACGAAACTTCGCCGGTGACCGTGTTGAGCCGGACATACCCGCCAGCAACTTTTTCCAGCGTGAAGCGCCCGTTATCGGCGAGCGCGGTGCCACCCAGCGATGTTGCCATCACTAAAGGCAGCAGAGGCAGCGCAAATCCTATATTTCTCATCGATCGGGTCTCCATCTGACCGTTCATCCGCAATTTAGGCTCAAATTGCGCCGAAAATCGGGTTCGGTACGATTATCCCGATTTTTGACAACGATGCTTTCACATCGCTGGTGCTGCGAGTATAGGGCATTGATGGATTCCGTGATCTACAAAATTTGCAGCGCCAAACTGTGGTCTGATGCGCTTGGCCAAGGTGTATTCGCCGGTGCACCGGTCGATCTGGCCGACGGATATATTCACTTCTCCACTGCAAGTCAGGTTTCCGAAACAGCTGCCAAACATTTTTCCGGGCAAAGGGATTTGCTGTTGTTGGCTATTCGCGCTGACGCAATTGGCAATGAATTGAAGTACGAGGTATCACGCGGTGGCGCACTTTTCCCGCATCTTTACGCGCCGTTGCCGTTATCGGCAGTTATTTGGGCAAAACCGCTCAGTCATGACCAAAATGGCGATCCGGTAATTCCCGAACTGGTGCCATGAAAGCTTTCCTCGAACAAGCTGCATCCAGAATGCTGTTTTCGCTCGATCCGGAGACAGCGCATGAGATGTCAATTGCCGCTTTGCGGGGTGGGATATTCTGGCCGCATGTTCGTCCTGGAGACGCAAGGCTTGCGGTATCGGTTGCCGGCATCGATTTTCCCAACCCGCTGGGAATGGCTGCCGGTTATGACAAGAACGCCGAAGTTCCCGACGCGCTGCTGCGGCTTGGTTTCGGTTTTGCCGAAGTGGGAACCATCACGCCCCTACCGCAATCTGGAAATCCGAAACCGCGAGTATTCCGGCTCCTCAAGGACCAGGCGGTCATCAATCGCCTGGGATTCAACAACAAAGGGATTGAAAAGTGCAAAGCCGTACTGCAAGCGAGATCCGGCAAGCCCGGTATCCTCGGTATCAATATCGGGGCCAACAAGGACAGTCAGGACCGTGTTGAAGACTATCTGACGGGCATTCGCCTTCTCGGCCCGTATGCATCGTATTTGACGATCAACATCTCATCACCCAACACACCCGGACTGCGGAATTTGCAAAGTTCGCGTAGTCTTCGCGAGCTACTTTCACGGGTCGCCGGAGAACGCGACAGCCTGGCAGGCCGCCGCGTACCGGTGTTTCTAAAAATTGCTCCTGATCTGGAAGACGATGAGCTGGAGGCGCTTGTTTCGGAAGTAAAGGCTTTCTCGCTGGATGGCATCATCGTTTCCAACACGACACTTTCCCGCAAGGGTCTTATGACCCAGGCCCACCGCGATGAGACAGGGGGGCTCTCAGGCAGGCCGCTTTTTGCACGGTCGACTATGATGCTTGCGAAAACCAGGTTATTAGCCGGTCCGGAACTGCCATTGATCGGCGTTGGCGGCGTAGATACAAGCGATGCCGCGCTTGAAAAGATCAGGGCCGGAGCCGATCTCATTCAGCTTTATACGGGGATGATCTACGCAGGTCCGGGACTGCCCGCAAGAATCCTGTCCGGGATATCCCGGTACTGCAATGACAATAAAATCAGCCGGTTAGGCGATTTGCGAGATACGAAAACGGAATACTGGTCCGGCTACGGCCTGTAGGACCCGCTGGCATTTTGTCAATCTTGAAACAGCAACGTCTTGCGTCTGGGAACTAGGGCAAGCAGCAGGAGCCCCCGCGCAATCAGAAAGATGTGAAGCGCGGCCCAAAGCCCGTGATTGCCGAATTTTTCGACGAGAAAATACAGTGCAATGGAAAAGATTGCCAATGACACGATCATCATGTTGCGCATGTCGCGGGACCAGGTTGCGCCAATAAAAACGCCATCCATCTGGAATGCCAGGACCCCGCTTACTGCAGTCAGTGCGGCCCAGCTGTAATAGTCCATTGCAAGGGACCGGGTTTCATCCGATGCAGTCATCGTTTCAACGATTTGTGCGGCAAAACCTAGAAATATGGCGCTCAGTAGCGCCGCAATTGCAAAACCCCAAAAGACCGTCAACCAAACAGTTCTGTCAAATGCGGGCCTGTAGCGAGCGCCCGCCGCTTTGCCGGCCAGTTGCTCCGCAGACGTTGCGAAACCATCGAGAAAATAGCCGGCAAACAGGAACAGGTTCATCAGCACGGCATTGGCCGCAAGAATATCGGTGCCCAAGTATACCCCGCGCTTTGTAAAAAGGACAAAAGCGGTCAGCAGGCAAAATGACCGGATCATTATGTGGCCATTGATCGCCGTCATTCGCTTGACCTCGGTCAAGTCCAGCAATTCGCTCCATTGTGGCATTTGGGATACAGAAATGCGCCTGGACAGAATTGCCAGTCCCGCGA
>JAHEGF010000082.1 GCA_024645155.1 Phyllobacteriaceae bacterium
CATCGGCGCCAATGGAAACAGCACGATCGCATTCACCGCGCCGGATTGCTTCCACGCCCATCTGAATGGCTGTCGTTCCCGAAGCGCAGGCAGTCGACAACGTTACGGGAAGCCCGGAAAACCCAAACACGTCAGACAGTTGCGAAGCGACGGTTCCAAATTGTGCAGCTGCGAAAAAGTCATGGCCGCCTTTGGTCCTGCAGTTTTCCAGCAATCGCTGAACACCGATTGCATCGCCGTCGGCACGATCATTCAACTCCAGCCGTTTGTGCCAATCCAGCTCTATCGGCGGACAGGCGAGATACAGCGGTCCATCGAAATTCGAACCTTCAATTCCTGCCTGCGCGAGTGCCTCGCTGGCGGCCAGGCTTGCAAGTTCAAATGTCAGTTCTGTCATACCCTTGCTGCTTGAATCGAGGAAATCAACTGTTCCGGCGATCCTGGTGTTGAGATGGTCGGTGGGAAACCTGGTAATTGGCCGGATGCCGGACTTGCCTGCGGTCAAGGCTGCCCAATTGTCCTTTTTGCCAACACCCAAAGGCGTGACCATTCCGATACCGGTAACGACGACCACGGGTCTTTTGAATTTATCGACGGTCATCTAATTATCCGCCTTGCTGACCATCACCATGCCTTCTCCGCCAACAGAACCGATGCAGGTCGCAAGAGCCGAGGAAACAGGACCTGATGCCGGTTTTTCCATATCAAGATCAAAGGGCGGATAAGCCACGCCATTGTGAACAGCAAGTGCCGCCAATGCGACCGCAAAGGGAAATTGTACTTCCTTCATGTATCCGGTCACGCCCGAAAATCCCCGGATCGCAACATCGCCATTTGCCGATAGGCCATTGTATTCGCCGGTGGTCGCTTCGCCGGCTCCGCCTGCCGCGGACATGACCAGCCCGTTGCCGCCAAATCCGGCGTCTGCCGCGATATTGGCTACAAGACTATCCAGATTGCCAAGCCGGCGGTTGGACATGGACGATCGGACATTTCCAAGAGAGGCATATACCCGTGCGCCGCGGGCGAGTGCATGCTGCCTGGATTCACAAACCAGGAACGCTGCACCGGAGCCGGTGATCACATGATTTGCACCGTCTGTGTTTCGTTGCCAAAGCGGTTGCCAAGAACCTTCGTGCAATAATCCGCCGAGTGCCATGCTCAGCAACATGTCGGGATGTTCGGTCTGATACGCGCCGCCAATCAGAGCGTGACTGCTTTGCCCGGCACGAATGCGTTTGACGGCTACATCCAGCGCCGAAATCCCGGCACCTTCTTCGCCCATGAACGTGCGCGACGAACCGGTGACCTTGTGGACGATGGAAATATTACCGGCGAGCAGGTTTGACAGTTGCGCGAGAAACAGGGTTGGACGCAGCTCGGTGGTCAATATCTCGTTGATCAGCAAGTCCCGATCGTTGCGGGTTCTTGCCGCGTCGAGAATCATCGAATCGACATCAATGTCGCGTTCTCCGCCGCCTGCAGCAACAATCATGTCCATGGACGCACATAACTCTTCGTCGTCCTTTATCCCGGCATCATTGAGCGCGAGGCCGGCGGTATAGGTTCCGAGCCTTTGCCAGGTTTCCATCTGGCGCAAGTCTCCGCGCTTGGGGATCTGTTCGCTCCAATCGATTTCCGGAAGCCGATGAACCGTGTAGGGCGCAAAGGCAGCGCTGTCGGCGCGCGGCGTCACCGCTCCGGAACTCAGCGTTTGCCAATGCGCACTTGCCCCAGTTCCCTGACAGGAAACGAGGCCTATGCCAGTTATGACGACGTCAATGTTACTCATTTCCGATCAGGTCCGGCATTGCACAGACGGGAAGATTTTCGTGTCTACGCGCTCTTTTCGCCAACAAGATTGTCAATCTTGGCGCAGAGGTTTTTCATGACGAAATATTCCTCAGTCGCAACTTTCCCGTCGTTTACGTCCTGGGTCCATTTTTCAAGCGGAATCTTGATTCCGAATTCCTTGTCGACGGCAAAAACGATGTCGAGGAAATCAAGACTGTCGATTCCCAGATCGTCGATTGTGTGGCTATCGGGTGTGATGGTCTCACGATCGATTTCACTTGTCTCTGAAATAATGTCAGCGACTTTGTCAAATGTGGAAGACACGTGCGGGTTCCTCGTTTTCAATTCGATTGGCGCAGCGCGAAAGGCCACGACGTTCCGAGCGCGTGTCTAAACTGTTTTGGTGACAAGGAAAAGGCTGAAAACGGATCGATGACAGCTTGGCACCCGGCGGCATCCGATATGCACCGAATGCCGCCGCGTTTGTTGAATTGCCAGCTTTAAGCCAAATCAAAGCGATCTGCGTTCATGACCTTGGTCCAGGCGGCCACAAAGTCTTTTACAAATTTCTCCTTGGCGTCACTTTGAGCATAAACTTCGGCAATCGCGCGGAGCTGCGAATTTGATCCGAACACCAGGTCAGCCCGTGTGCCGGACCACTTCTCCTTGCCCGTTTTGCGGTCGCTGCCGACATAGACATCCTCGTCATCGGCCGATACCGCCCATTTTGTGTTCATGTCCAGCAGGTTGAAGAAAAAGTCGTTGCTCAGCGTCCCCGGGCGGTCGGTGAAAACGCCGTGTCCGGTTCCACCGTGGTTTGTTCCCAGCATACGCATGCCGCCGACAAGCACCGTCATTTCCGGTGCGCTCAGAGTCAGAAGTTGCGCGCGGTCAAGCAGCATCCGCTCAGCGGGGACAGTGTATTTGGCCTTGGCATAGTTACGGAAACCATCGGCCTCGGGCTCGAGTGGGGCAAAGGATTCGGCATCCGTCTGTTCTGCGGAAGCGTCCATCCGGCCCGGTGTGAAAGGAACCTTCACATCGTGTCCGGCATCCTTGGCTGCCTTTTCAACGGCCGCGCAGCCACCAAGGACAATCAAGTCTGCCAGCGATACCTTCTTTGAATCAGACTGCGAGCCATTGAAGTTTTTCCGGACGGCTTCGAGGCTTTCGAGGACTTTTGCGAGTTGAGCAGGCTGGTTGACCTCCCAGTCTTTTTGCGGGGCGAGGCGAATGCGTGCACCATTTGCTCCGCCACGCTTGTCAGAACCGCGGAAAGTCGCGGCCGATGCCCAGGCGGTGGAGACCAGCTCCGAGACGGACAAACCTGAAGCAAGCAGTTCCTTCTTCAGATTGGCGATGTCGGTGGCTCCGATCAAGGGGTGATCAACTTCGGGGATAGGGTCCTGCCAAATCAGGTCTTCTGCGGGGACCTCGGTTCCGAGATAGCGGGCTCGCGGGCCCATGTCGCGGTGAGTGAGCTTGAACCACGCGCGGGCAAAGGCATCAGCGAATTCCTCTGGGTTTGCATGGAAGTGTCGCGAAATCTTCTCATAAGCAGGGTCCATGCGCATCGCCATGTCGGCGGTGGACATGATGATCGGCACTTTGCGGGATGGATCCTCCGGATCGGGCGCCATGTCCTTTTCCTTGAGGTCCTTCGGTGTCCACTGCCAGGCCCCGGCCGGGCTTTTGGTCAACTCCCACTCATAGCCGAACAGCACATCAAAATAGGCCATGTCCCACTTGGTCGGGTCAGGTGTCCATGCGCCTTCGAGCCCGCTGGTGATGGTGTCGCGCCCCTTGCCGCTTTTGTAGGTGCTCAGCCATCCTAGGCCCTGAGCCTCGATCGGTGCAGCCTCTGGCTCCGGGCCGACATTGGCGGCGTCGCCCGCGCCATGGGTCTTGCCGAAAGTGTGGCCGCCGGCTGTCAGCGCAACGGTTTCGTAGTCGTCCATCGCCATTCGCGCAAACGTTTCGCGGATATCGCGCCCAGACGCGACCGGGTCCGGCTTGCCATTCGGCCCTTCCGGGTTCACGTAGATCAGGCCCATCTGGACTGCGGCGAGGGGATTTTCCAGGTCGCGTTCGCCCGAGTAGCGTTTGTCTCCGAGCCATTCGGCCTCGTTGCCCCAGTAGATGTCTTCCTCCGGTTCCCAAACATCTTCGCGGCCGCCACCGAAGCCAAAGGTCTTGAAGCCCATCGATTCCAGTGCGCAATTGCCGGCCAGAACCATCAAATCGGCCCAGGAGATTTTATTGCCGTATTTCTGCTTGATAGGCCAAAGCAGCCGTCGCGCCTTGTCGAGATTTCCATTGTCGGGCCAGCTGTTGAGAGGTGCAAAGCGCTGGCTGCCCGATGAGGCGCCGCCGCGGCCGTCACCGGTTCGGTAGGTGCCGGCACTGTGCCATGCCATACGGATGAAAAGCCCTCCATAGTGACCGTAGTCTGCCGGCCACCAATCCTGCGAATCGGTCATTAACGCGACGAGGTCCCGCTTCAGCGCCTTGAGGTCAAGTTTTGCGAAGGCCTCGGCATAATTGAACGTCTTGCCGAGCGGATCAGACATAGGCGCATTCTGGTGCAATATCCGGAGGTTCAACTGATCCGGCCACCAATCCCGGTTTGAACGCGCCTCCAGCGTCGTGTGCATGACCGGGCATTTGCCGGAATTTTCTACTTTCTTGTCCATGTCTTTCTCCAACAGTTTGGGTGTCCGTCGATATGTTCCAGCCGGAACAGTCTCAGGTTCCACATATATGTCCAGTATGTGCAGCCACGATGCCGATGCGCTGTTTTCGCCATCAGTGCCTGTCCAGGCCTTGACGCCGGCGCTAATTATTGCCGGGCAGTTGGCAAATCCTAAAGTGTATGTAGTTCACCTTGATCATAAATTCCAATCGTATTAGCAAGGCTTTCTGATAAGAAAAAATTATGATACGGATATCCACCAGATGGTTTCCATTCGACAATTCGGTTATTTTAATGCGGTCGCCGAAACACGCCATTTTGGCCGGGCGGCGGAGCAGTGCTCGGTCAGTCAACCGGCCCTGTCGATGCAAATCCGCCAGTTGGAACAGGAGCTTGGGGTGCAGTTGCTGGAGCGGCACCGGGATGGCACACGGCTAACCGGTATCGGCAGAGAGATCGCTGGGAGAGTTTCGCGGATATTACACGAGGTACGTGACCTGAAGGATTTCGCCCGGCATGGCACGCGGCTACTGGCTGGAAAGCTGCGGCTCGGGGTCATTCCGACGCTGACGCCCTATGTACTGCCGTCTGTGTTGCCGCGGTTGCGGTCGCAACACCCGGACCTGGATCTGGAAATCCGGGAAACACAGACCAGCATTCTCATGGACGAGTTGCAGGCTGGCAAGCTTGATGCGGTGCTTGCGGCGATGCCGCTGATCGGGACCGGCATTGAAACGGGCGTGCTGTTTGAAGACCCGTTTCTGCTCGCTGTCCATTCGACGGGGCAGGATGTCGCCGACATGAAGGTCAGCGTGGAGCGGGCGTGTGAAGGCCGGCTGCTGTTGCTTGAGGAAGGGCATTGCCTGCGGGACCAGGCATTGTCGTTCTGTCACGCCGGGAACCGCGGCAACATTGATACTCTTGGAGCCTCAAGCCTGTCCACGATTGTGCAGATGGTGGCCAATGGCATGGGAATGACCCTGCTTCCGCAGTTATGTATCGAAGTCGAACTGAAAAACCTCCCGGTCCAGGTTATGCGCTTCGAAGACCCTGCACCCAGGCGGCAGATTGCGCTTGCCTGGCGAACCTCGTCGCCGCGTAAGCGTGATTTCGTCGGGCTTGGCCGGATAATTTGCGGCGTCTGCGCGCCGCAACGGTGATCCCGGTTATCTATTTGGACCGGCGTTGTGTCGGGTGCAGGCTTTTGCCCAAGATATGCTCACTGTTGCCGATCACCGCCGCGCTCGAACCCACGATCAGCGGGTCCGGGGAACCCACGACTTCCTTATCCTTGCCGGGGTATGGCAAGGTCGAGAGGAAATGGCGCATGCAGGCAAGGCGTGCGCGCTTTTTGTCGTTAGATTTGATTATCGTCCAGGGGGCATCCGCGGTGTCGGTATAAAAGAACATCGCTTCCTTGGCTTCGGTATATTCCTCCCACTTGTCGAGTGACTGGCGGTCAATCGGTGATAATTTCCATTTTTTCAATGGCTCGCGTTCGCGTGATTTGAAACGGCGAAGCTGTTCGTCCCGTGTCACGGAAAACCAGTATTTGTAGAGCCGGATACCGCTGCGTACCAGCATGCGCTCAACGTCCGGGGCTTCCCGCATAAACTCGAGGTAATCCGCGGGTGTGCAGAAATCCATGACGCGTTCGACGCCGCCGCGATTGTACCAGGACCGGTCAAACAGCACGATCTCGCCGGCACTGGGCAAATGGTGGACGTACCGCTGGAAATACCATTGCGATCTTTCGCGATCGGTCGGTTTGTCCAGCGCGATGACCCTTGCGCCGCGCGGGTTGAGATGTTCGGTGAAGCGTTTGATTGTTCCGCCCTTGCCCGCGGCATCGCGACCTTCGAACAACATGACGATCTTCTGGCCGGTTGCCTTGACCCAGTCCTGGACTTTCAGCAATTCAACCTGAAGTTCAGCCTTCTGAACCTCATAGTCTTTTCGGGAAATCTTGCGCTTGTAGGGATACTCACCGTTCTCGAAAAGCCGCCTGATCTCCTCGTGGTCTAGGCGTTCCGGCACTTGCCCGGCCTTGGTACCAGCCGGATTTCCGCCAGATCTCTTGTGCGATTTTTCCGTATTACCTGTTTTGATGCCGGTTGAATCCGTGGTGATTGATCCGACTGGTGTCGGCACTTCAGGATCAACAGCCCTAGCCGGATTTTCACCTTCACTTCCGTTTATCGCTTTCGCGCTATCACTGATCGCCATCAGGCCCTCTTTTGCTTATCCGCTGATCGTTACGGTGCACAAATGCCGCCGAAATGCCTTGATTCATATCAAAATCCGTAATTATTTCAGGAACATCAGTGGCCGTCGACGGGTTCCCGGCGTCTGCTGCAAACACGCCGATAATTTCGCGTAACAGCTTGCGGCGGATCGCGGTGCGGAAGTCTTCAAAGTTTTCCGCTGACATCAGGAATGCACCTGGACCACCGATTACGTGAAATGCGTAGTGGTCGCGCAGATTGAGAACCGCCAGAGCGCCCAGATCATGGTCATCGCTGTAAATGACCAGGCCGTTGATTGTAACACCCCTGCTGACGGCGAGATCGCGCTCCTCTTCGCAGCGGGCGATGTCGCTTGTCCCGTCACCGGAAATGTCGATGGCGCGCCGCTTTCCGGCATATGCGTTGCCCTCGATACTGGCTGTTGAGTAGCGGATCACACCGGCAATGTCTGTCAATCCGGAAAACGCCCGTGGTGCAGCGCCTATTCGTGCGGCGAAGGCGGCAGCGCTTGCCTCGTCCCGCAACAGCGTCCAGTCGACCACCGTTTCCTGCTGGTAGCTTCCGGCCCATTGCATCACCGAAACAGCAACGCCATTTTCGCCGGCAGACCGGATGGCGCGGACTACCTCGGGGTGCAGAAACGCTTCATAAAGACCCTGTTTTTGCAGGGCAAACTCCCGGGCGTCCACGCTTGTTGAGGTATCAATGGCGAGGACCAGTTCGAGATCTGCAGGGATTTCGGCGCCGGCCTCTGCCGGAGAAACGCAAAAAGTAAAAATCGCCAGCACCCACTGGCGCGCTCGGGGGATACACCATCGAATTTTGAAGTCGGGAAGATTGGCCAGCATCAAACCTCCTGCCTGACCCGGCAATATGGCACCGGCACCGCTTTAAGTCAGGTAATAATGCATTGTACGGGCGCGAACGACCTGTAAATGCGATGCTTTGACCTGCGAATGGCATACTGTTGTGGTTCAGTGCAAAATCAGCCGTGCAGCAATATTGATGCCGTTTTCGGTTGCAGTGACGATGATCGCTTCGCGCGGGCGCGGAGCACGCCCCGTGAGCGCTTCGATGTTTTCTGGATGGGTGATCATAACCTGGTTCCCGGGGCCGTAAAAGGACCGGATTTGCTTTAGCACGGCCTCGGATTGTGCCTCGCGATCGGCGCCTTCGGCGGAAAGCGAGTTGAGTGCCGGAAATTCCTCAATCTTTACATCTCGGAACATGATTTCCGCGGTGTTGTGGGTGCGGCACCATTGGCTGGTCAGAACCTTGTCTACCGCAACGGCCCTGGCATCCAGGCGGGCGCCCATGCGCTGTGCCTCCTGGCGTCCGCGTCCCGAGAGATTTCGCTGCGTCGAGCAATCGCCAAGCTTGAATATGGCCGGATCACCGGTCCCTTGTGTGTGTGTATGGGCAATCAGGACCGTGTACCCACCATCCGCCAGCTTTGCCCATGCCGCTTCCGTCGCGCCGGCGGTGCTGCAAAAAGCGAAAAACAAAAGCGCGGTAAAAATTCTTGCCAACATTACAAAGGTTCCTGTCATGCCAAAGAAATAGGGCCTTAAACCGCAATTGAAAAGGAGGTACCGGCATGACCACAAAGGCTGATTGCCGATAACCGGAAAAACCCGCAAAATGGCGGCTGCTGCGTGCTAGTATTTTCCGTACATGCCGGGCCGGTCATGAATGATGAGCGCGGCGGTGCCCAATACCGATTGCCGGAACTGTCAAATGCCACCGTTTATTGAAACCATCGCCTTTGTCTTTGGCCTTGTCGCTTTCGGATATTCGGCGGGCTGGAGCGGTATCCTGAAACCGGATACGGGAGATGCGCTCGCCGATTTCGTTTTTGTGGTGGCTGTGCCGCTGCTGCTTTTCAAGACCATGGCAACGGCAAGTTTCGGCGATGCGGCACCCTGGGCGTTGTGGATTGCCTATTATACCGCTGCTGCTGTTGCCTGGATTGCTGGCCAGTTGAGCGTGGTTCGCGTGTTCGGAAGGGACAGGCGTGCGGGTGTCGTCGGCGGAATTGCGGCAGCATTTTCCAACAATGTTCTCATCGGCATCCCGTTCATGCTCGGTGTGTTCGGGCAGGAAGGGTTTCGCATCATCTCACTCATCATTGCCATTCACCTGCCAATCATGATGGCGTCATCGATAATTCTTTACCAGTGGGCACAGCGGGGAGAAAAAGCAGAAAGTCCAGCTTCCCTGTTTTTGGAATTCCTGAACGGATTGCTGCGCAATCCCCTGATAATCGGGATTGTTGCAGGTTTGGCCTGGCGGTTCACGGGCATGGATTTATCCGGGCTGACTTCCCGTTACGTCGATGCTCTTGCCGGTGTTGCCGGTCCGGTCGCTCTGTTTTCCGTCGGATTGGCACTGCGGAAATTCGGACTGACCGGAAATGCAGTTCCGGCACTGGTGATATCGCAGATCAAGCTGATTCTCATGCCTGCTGTAGCGCTGGCAATGGCCTGGATTCTTGAGTTGCCACCGGTTACGGCAATGGTCGTGGTAGCAGCTGCTTCCATGCCGACCGGGATCAATCCCTATCTGGTCGCCAGCCGGTTCGGAACCGGCCAGGCGCTCGCTTCAAATACGATGATCGTCGCGACAGCACTGGCCGCATTCACGACTGCGTTTTGGCTGCTTGTGGCGCAGCAGGTGTTTGGGTAAGTCCGGTGTATGCGGAAATCGGAATGGACGCTTCGGTCGCGTTGTCGAGAATGAAGGACGGAAAGGTGCAGATGAGAAAATCCCGGAAGGGTGCTTTTGGCGGTTGGAATGTGTGTGTTAGCAATAGCTGCCAGAACGGGAGAAGAGCCGTTTGGTCCGGGTAGGTTGTTTTTTTGACAAGCAGGTTGGTTCCGGAACCGCGCGCGCTTATGTGATTGGTTCCGGCCAGGACCCGGAACTCGAAAAAACTACTCGTGAACAACAACGAAACCCACAGGGCAGGAATTGCTCCGCCAATACAGGCAATGATCCGGAAAATGACAAGATTTTCCAGCGGTGTATGACAAAAGGCCGATACGCTGAATCAACTAAAATCAAACTCGAATGAGGACACTAATGTTACAGAAAACAAGCCATTTCATGCGTCAGGCAAATTTGATTGGCGGCGAATGGGTCGCAGCTGATTCAGGCGCGACGCTTGACGTCAACAATCCGGCAACCGGACTGTCTATCGGAAACGTACCGAAATCCGGAAAGGCGGAAACGCGCCGTGCCATCGAGGCGGCTGATGCAGCGTTTGAAAGTTTTTCCAAAACCACTGCCAATGAGCGCGCCAAGATATTGCGAACCATGCATGACATCATGCTCGACAACCAGGATGCACTCGCCGAACTGCTGACGTTGGAACAAGGCAAGCCGCTTGCAGAATCAAAGGGTGAAATCGCAATCGGGGCGGCCTACCTGATGTGGTTTGCCGAGGAAGGCCGGAGGGTCTACGGCGATCTCGTGCCATCACCATGGGCAGACCGGCGCATCATGGTCCGAAAGGAACCGGTCGGAGTCGTTGCCGCGATCACCCCCTGGAACTTCCCGTCATCAATGCTGGCGCGCAAGATCGGACCGGCTATTGCTGCGGGTTGCACGAGTGTCATCAAACCGGCTTCGCAGACACCGTATTCTGGCCTGGCGTGGGGTGTCATTGCGCAGGAGGCTGGTCTGCCGGCGGGAGCAATGAACATTGTCACCGGATCGGCGTCGGAAATCGGCGGCGAATTGACACGGCATCCGGCGGTAAAGAAGATAACGTTCACCGGGTCGACTGAAATCGGAAAAATCCTGCTCAAGCAGTCCGCAAACACGGTCAAGAAGGTGTCAATGGAACTTGGCGGCAATGCGCCATTCATTGTGTTCAACAGTGCCGATATTGACCGGGCGGTTGAAGGAGCGATCGCTGCGAAGTACCGCAACTCTGGTCAAACCTGCGTATGTACAAACCGGTTTTATGTTCAGTCGCGTGTCTACAACAAGTTTGTCGAAAAGCTGGCCGAGAAAGTCGAGGGTTTGAAAGTCGGGCCCGGCCTGGAAGCCGGTACCGTGCAGGGGCCGCTGATCGACAACAATGCGGTTGAAAAGGTCGAGGAGCTGATTGCGGACGCTGTCGGGAAGGGTGGCCGTATCGTCGCCGGTGGCAAGCGCCATGAGCTCGGTCACAGTTTTTTCCAGCCAACCGTTATCGCCGATGCCAAGCACCGCATGCGGGTCACCAAGGAAGAGATTTTCGGGCCGGTCGCGCCAGTGTACAAATTCACCAAGGAGGAAGATGCAGTGCGCCTGGCCAATGACACCCAATATGGCCTTGCCTGCTATTTCTATTCCAACGATCTTGGCCAGGTGTTCCGGGTGATGGAAGGATTGAAATACGGGCTTGTCGGCGTGAACGAGGGTATCATAACGACGCCTGAAGCGCCGTTTGGCGGCATGAAAGAATCCGGCCTCGGCTCGGAGGGCGGACGTCACGGTATCGATGAATATCTTGATACCAAGTATGTGTGCATCGGTGGCCTCGGCCTTTAGAACGGCGTTCCGTGGAAGAATTCGGAAAAACCGGCAGCGGTGAAACGGTCTACAAGGTTACCATTGCCGGCGGCGGGTTGACCGCAAATGTGATCAGTTGGGGCGCAGTCATTCAGGATCTGCGCCTCGACGGCCATGAAGAGCCTTTGGTTCTCGGTTTCGAAAACTTCTCCGACTACCCGGCGCATTCCCCCTATTTTGGTGCAATCGCCGGGCGCTATGCCAACCGGATCGCTCATGGCAGGTTTGCCATCGACGGAACAGCCTACCAGGCCGACACCAATTTCCTCGGCAAGCATTTGTTGCACGGCGGGGCCAACGGTATCGGCAAACGGGTTTGGACCATTGCCGGGATCAGCGAAAACAGCGTCATGCTGACTCTCCGCGATCCAGACGGCGCAATGGGGTTTCCAGGCAATCTCGACATCAGTTGCACCTACACGCTTGCAAATGACGGCAGTTTGAATGTTCAGCTTGGAGGTGTCACCGATGCGCCGACACTTTGCAATCTGGCGCATCATTCCTACTTCAATCTCGACGACGGTGGTGCGGGCAATATCCTCGATCATGAGGTTAGCATAGCTGCTGGCAGCTACCTGCCGGTTGACTCAGATCTGATTCCGACCGGCGAAATCAAACCGGTTGCCGGAACTGATTATGACTTTCGCCAGATGCGCCGCATCGGCCTGGTACGGAACAGTGAAATCGTGACGTACGATAACAATTTCTGCCTTGAAGGATCCCGCGGCGAATTGCGTGCAGTGGCACGGGTGGCCGGCGCGAGTTCAGGCATAACCATGGTTGTCGCGACTACCGAACCGGGGTTGCAGTTTTATTCGGGAGCAAAGGTTGCCCGCGAGGTTCCCGGCCTGGGCGGCCGCTTGTACGAGGCGTTTGCGGGCTTAGCCATGGAGCCGCAGGTTTGGCCGGATGCGCCTAACCACTCAGGGTTTCCATCAGCGATGCTGCGCCCCGGTGAAACCTACCGTCAGGTTACCGAATACCGCTTTGCAGCCTCGGGATAAAGCCGGTGGCCGCACTAAAGGTCCTTGACAGTTTCCATTGCCACAAATGTGGATGTCTGCGCGACATGGGGCAGGGCGGATATATGCTCGCCAAGAACACGCCGGTAGGAGGCGATGTCGCGGGTGCGGATTTTCAAAAGATAATCGAAACTGGCGGCGATCATGTGGCACTGTTCGATCTCGCGAATGTCGAAGACCGCCCTGTTGAAGGCATCCAGTGCCGCCGAACGCGTGTCGGACAACGTCACCTGCACGAATGCGATGTGGCCTTCACCAAGTTTCTCGCGGTCAATCACGGCCCGATAGCCTCGTATAAATCCCTGTTTTTCAAGCTGTTTTACCCGGTTTTGCACCGGTGTTTTCGACAGTCCGACTTGCTCGGCGAGTGCAGTCATGGAGAGCCTGCCGTTGCGGGACAATGCGGTGAGTATTTTCCGGTCGAATTGGTCCATATTGCCTAATTCCATCAAATAGCATGGTAAAATAGTCTTCTTCCTATCACAAATTCTGGATTATTGCCTAAGGAAAGATGAAATTCGGACAGAAGCGTATTTCACCTTCTGATATGATACTGCCATCTTAAATCCCGGTCAGGAGATCATGTCAT
>JAHEGF010000083.1 GCA_024645155.1 Phyllobacteriaceae bacterium
CTGTCCCGATTGCGGACCGTCATGCAATAGGCGCAGCAGGCTACGCATGGCTGAAGCATTGCTGTCCAAGGCATCGTGAAGAATGTGGTGATCACTGTCGAGAATGTCAAAACCGCGGGCTAGGCGCTGTTCGGCCCTGCGAAATACCGGGAAGTAATGGTGGTCCTCGATCTGGTGATGACCGGATAATTGTCCAAGAAAGAAGTTGAGCCGCGGGACAAACCAGCCTGTAAATCCGGCCCGGTCCAGTTCTCCTTCCCTAAATCGAAGGATGCCCCGGTTGAGCAGGGCGCCAAGGTCGCGAAACATGTCATGCCGACGCAGCCAGAATTGCGCCATACTGCCGAGATTGGCATGATTCTGCCAGGTCTCGCGCGGGTATTGCGCTACCAGAAAACGCAAATCGTCCGGCAGTCCGGTGCGTTCTTTCAGCGACAGGGTATGCTGCGTGTGTTCCTTGTCGTTCAAAGGCTTGTCCCGGCGATCCGTTCGGCAACCGCAAGGAGCCAAACAGCTGCGGCGATCAAGATGGACAGGAGGACCGCAAGCGAACCGCAATCCTTGGCAATCTTAATATGCGGGTGCAATTCCTCCGTCACCGCATCGCAGGACGCCTCAATGCCGGTGTTGAGGACTTCAACGACAAGTACAAACAGCAGCGACAGGACCAACATGAGATAAACGCGCCAACTGGAAGCAATGAGCCAACCGGCAGGAAAGGACAGAGCCAGCACCATCAGTTCCTGACGGAATGCCGTCTCGCTGACTGACAGATGACGAAATGCGTTCACCGAGTTGAAATAGGCGCTAAAAATCCGCTGCATGGCCGGTCTCCGAATCATGTCAGCCCAGTGTGCAACCATTCCGGCACTTATTGGAACCGGTAAAAATCAAAGGCGAAGAAACCGTTTTGCACCGACGAATGCAGGCGTTGGCCTCGGGCCCCCTCACCTGCCGCTCCATAGGCAAAAAACAAGGGCATCAGGTGCTCGTCTGTCGGGTGGTTCTCAGAGACGAAAGGCGCCTCCTCTTTCCAGTTCAAAATGGGCTCGAGGCAGCCTGTTTCAAGGCGGTCTGCAAACCAGCCGGTAAAGGCTGAGACTTTTTCTGTCATCCCGGGGTCTGTCACAACGTTGCCGCGCAGTACGCCAAAAATCGCGCGCAAATTGTGGGTGATATGCCCGGAGCCCATAAGCAACAAACCTTCGTTACGCAAGGGCGCAAGCGCACGGCCCAGCGAGTAATGGTAGTGTGCGTCGCGCCCGGCATCTATCGATACCTGGACAACCGGAATATCAGCATCCGGATAGGCCAGCTTCAACGGTGTCCAGGTTCCATGATCGTAGCCGCGTTTCGCAACCACTGATGGCTTGAAACCTGCATCCTGCAGCAGGGTTACCACATTTGCAGCTATTCCAGGAGATCCGGGCGCCGGATAGTCCATTTCGTACAATTCCGGTGCAAAGCCGCCAAAATCGTAGATCATGCCAGGCGCAGGATCGGCGACGATTGCGGGCCCCTGGGTTTCAAAATGCGCCGAATTGATGACGATTGCCTTGGGTTTCGGGAAATGCTGCGACAATTCCCGCAGGAAATGGCCTGCGGAACTTCCGTTGGTGACAATGTCCGGGCCACCATGCGAAACAAACAAAGTCGGAATAGCGGTCATGACCTGCTCCTGCGATGCCGATTTAGCGATTTCTACTGTTCAGCAAAAGAGGCGCTTTGGCGACAAAGCGTTCACAAACGAGCATTCAATTCCTCATATTTCAGGACCCGCTTACCCTAATCGAAGATGATGTCTTTTCGTGTTGT
This sequence comes from Phyllobacteriaceae bacterium, assembly GCA_024645155.1. Taxonomy (GTDB): domain Bacteria; phylum Pseudomonadota; class Alphaproteobacteria; order Rhizobiales; family Rhizobiaceae; genus JAHEGF01. The sequence continues at coordinate 1,816 of JAHEGF010000083.1, forward strand.
GGCAGGCCATCCCCGATTTCATAGTAGTCGCCCTTGTCTGAGACAAATATGTGCCTGGAGAGTTTCAGACCTGTCGGCTTGTCGAAGCTGCCGGCCAGAACGGACGTAAACGGGTCACTGTCAAGTTTCCAGAAAAGCGCCGAGCCGCAGGCGCTGCAAAAACCGCGTTTTGCATCGTTAGACGACTGATACCAGGCGAGCGACCCATCATCCTCGATATTGAGATTTTCATCAGCTGCGTTGGTGGCCGCATAGTAGTGTCCGCTCTGCTTGCGGCATTGGGTGCAGTGGCAGGCAACGACTTCGCGCAGTACGCCGGTTATCCGGAAACGGACGCTACCGCACAGGCAGGATCCGGTGTGGGTTTCACTCAATTTTTCCTCCGATCACAAAATGGTATGGCGCTGGCAATCTGCCCGTGAAGACTGCGTGGCGCCAGCAAAATGATCTGATCCCAGAAATGCAGGGAATTCACCGGGGTACCTTGTCACAAACTTTGAAAGCGGGCAGCGCAGAACTCGGCGCCGCCGTGTCGTCAACCGATCCGTTCGCCAATCAGGCGTTGACGGCGTCTTTGTGCATCATGCCATCCCTGTCACGCTTGAGCAGCTCTGCTACCAAAAACGCCAGTTCGAGCGCCTGGTCGGCATTCAGCCGAGGATCACAATGGGTGTGATAGCGATCGGATAGTTCTTCCGCCGAAATGGCTCGGGCACCGCCGGTGCATTCGGTAACATTCTTTCCGGTCATTTCTACGTGGATGCCGCCGGGATGGGTGCCTTCCGCGCGATGGACATCGAAAAACGCCTCGACTTCGGCCAGTATCCGGTCAAACGGCCGTGTCTTGTAGCCGGCAGCGGTGATCGTGTTGCCATGCATCGGATCACAGGACCAGACAACCTTGCGGCCCTCGCGCTCAACGGCACGGATCAATTTCGGCAGGTAGTCACCGACCTTGTCGTGGCCAAAGCGTGCGATCAGTGTCAGTCGGCCTGCCTCGTTTTCGGGATTGAGCAATTCGGTCAGGGTCAGCAATTCGTCGGGATCAAGCGTCGGTCCGCATTTCAGTCCGAGCGGGTTCTTGACCCCACGGCAAAACTCGACATGTGCGTGATCCGGTTGGCGGGTACGGTCCCCAATCCAGATCATGTGACCTGATGTGGCGTACCAGTCGCCCGATGTGGAATCGATGCGCGTTAGTGCCTCTTCATAGCTGAGCAAAAGCGCTTCGTGGCTGGTATAGAAATCCGTTTCGCGCAGTTTTTCATTGCGTTCCGATGTGATGCCAATCGCCCGCATGAAATCCATTGTTTCCGAAATTCGGTTTGCCAATGCATCATAACGCTGCGTCTGCGGCGTACCGGATACGTAACCAAGCATCCATTTGTGGACGTTTTCGAGATTGGCAAAACCGCCCTGGGCAAAAGCGCGCAGCAGATTAAGTGTCGCTGCCGATTGCCGGTATGCCATTTCAAGACGCGCCGGATCGGGAATACGATCTGCTTCGTTAAAGTCGATGCCGTTAATGATATCGCCGCGATAGGAAGGCAGTTCTATTCCATCCTTTGTCTCGATATCCGAGGAGCGCGGCTTTGCAAATTGGCCCGCAATCCTCCCGACCTTGACCACGGGCTGCGAGGCGCCAAACGTCAGGACAACGGCCATCTGCAGAAATACGCGGAAAAAGTCGCGAATATTGTCGGCACCGTGCTCGGCAAAGCTTTCGGCACAATCACCACCTTGCAGCAGGAAGCCGTTGCCTTCGGCCACGTCTGCGAGCTGACGTTTAAGCTTGCGGGCCTCACCTGCAAAAACAAGCGGCGGATAGGTACGAAGACGGGATTCAACATCCTTCAACACAGTGTTGTCGGGATAGGTCGGGACTTGCTTGACGGGTTTGTCGCGCCAGGAGTCCGGTGTCCATTTGTTCGTCATCTTGATGTACCCACGTTTTACTCAGCAAACAGGCGTCAACCGAACCACGAGACAGTTTCAGCCAAAGACCGCGTCGCTATACGGCAAACACTCACCTGATTCTAGCCTGCTTTGACCAATGGAGCAAAATGTTGTGTTGCCGGTTGGCGTGCGGCCAGGTCAAATTGCAGCTAAGCCTCTTCGACGCCAATGCCGAACTCGACGAGCAGCGTATCGAAAAGGGCGATTTCTTCGGGCGTCAGATTGATCGATCGAGGATAAACCGGCGCCCCGCGGTCACCATGAACAGCAATGTCAAAACTCCGAGTCGTTTCCAAAAATTTCCGCAAACCCGTCCTGCCGTGTTCACTCACATATCCCTGCATCACCGCATCAAGGTAGGATTGCAGTATTTTGGGCGGATCTCGATGGGCCGGAATATTTTCCTTGGCCTGATAGACGAACAGCGGGCATGTGTACGGAACTTCTTCCAGAAACTCGATTTCGCCGGCTTCCAGCAATACGCGGTCGTAACGTGCCTCGCGGGCATCAATGGCGGGCAGGTTTTCCAACTTTTCGAAAATGAGCAGGCCATCGACATACTCGTCTTCGGCCCGGAAAACGGTTAGAAGAGCCGCCGGAAAACCCGGCATGTCAGGTCTTGGCCGCCATTTACGGGCCTTCCCCATCAGCCGGGCGGGCACTGCATGGACGACCGGTGTACGGTGTGTTGCGCGATTGACCAATGAACCGTAGCCAAAATAGCCAACGATATCCGTTTGCCCAACTGAAATGGATGGAGACTTCAAGGTTTCCGGGTTTCCTGCTTCCATCAAGATGCGTTACATCCGCGAAATTATAGCTGTTTTGTGAAATAGGCCACAGAATACCCGATCAAAGACTGGTACGGCTCATGGAGGGACCGAATACCGAGGACGATGATACATGACAAATCGGGCAACGCGCATGGCAGAGATGCCTACGTCCGGATTCGGCGCTGCAACGGTTGCTCATTCCATGATATCATCAGCCACACTGCCACCGCACCAAAAACTGGTCGAAACGCAGGATGTCACATTCCTGGCGGATGACGGCTTTCCGCTTGCCGGCACGTTGTTTTGCAGCACGGACAAGCAAGGTCCATTGGTTTTGATCAGCGGAGCAACCGCGGTCGCGCGCGGCTACTACACAAAATTTGCCATGGCCTGTGTCAACTCGGGTGCCCGAGCGGCCCTCATTTACGATTACCGCGGTGTGGCCGGATCGCGGGTGCCGACGGGATGGGTCCGGCGCATCAACATGAAGGATTGGGGCGTTCTTGACATGCCGGCGGCCATGGATTTCCTTGACGGCGTCGCGCCGGATGCGCCAATGATCGGTGTCGGACATTCCATTGGCGGAACGAATCTGGGCCTGTGCGGCCAATCCGGGCGGTACAGCAAGTTTGCAATGGTCGCCGCTGCACTTGGCACATTGTCACTTACCGACGAGGAATACTCACTTTACATGCGCATGAACATCTTCGGATTGCCGGTTGCCTCACTACTTGGCAAGGCACCGGGCTGGCTGGGAATCGGCGAGACGCTTCCACGGTCAGTATTCAACGACTGGGCGCGATGGTGCCGCCAGCCGAACTACCTTTTTGATGATCCGGCGGTCAGCGAGAAGGACCGTTTCAACAAAGTCCGTACGAATGTCCTGTCGGTTTCAATGGAGGATGATCCGTGGGCGACCGGGCGGGCAGTCAATGCCCTCCAGGTGCGGTTTCCGTACGCGGAATTTAGGCGCTGGCAGATTTCTTCTGCCGCAGGCGGCACGGATAGAATCGGTCATTTCGGATTTTTCCGCTCGAAGTTTTCCGCGATATTGTGGCCGGGCGTCATGGGCTGGATGATGGATACAGCGGTCATATGACAGCATTTGATACCTGACGGTCAAATCCCGCCTAAATCACCGACCCGTTCGCCGTCAACGACCTGGTAGGTCGGTTCGTACATCGTGACCAGTTCTTCTGCAGCTGTCGGGTGAACAGCCATGGTGCGGTCAAATGCGTCTTTGTCGAGCCCTGCCTTTATCGGAATTGCCAATACTTGCGCCAATTCGCCGGCGTCAGGGCCCATGATATGCGCACCGACCACCTTGCGGTCAGATGCGCTGACAATAAGCTTCATCATCATTTTTTCCTGCCGTCCCGACAGGGTATGGCGCATCGGACGGAATACGGCGCGGTAAATATCGAGCTTTCCGAAAGCTTCTGCGGCCGCATCCTCGGTCAAGCCAACGGTGCCGATCTCAGGCTGGGAAAACACGGCGGTGGCGATGCATTCATGGTCTGGTTGCGCCGGATTGTTTCTGAACGCCGTTTCGACGAAACAGATCGCCTCGTGAATAGCGACAGGTGTAAGTTCCACACGATTGGTCACATCACCGATCGCCCATATATTGTCGACATTTGTTCGCGAGTACGGGTCAACAGGAATCGCACCGTTGTGGCTTGTTTCCACTCCGGCATTTTCCAGGCCCAAACCGGTGGTATTGGGATTACGTCCCAATGCGAGCATGATCTGATCGGTATCGAGTTGCCGACCACCTGAAGTGGACGCGACAACGCCGCCGGCGCTGCGGCTTTCGACATTCTCGATCACTTCCTTGCAGATTATTTTGATGCCCTTGGCCTCCATGGTCTGGTGGAGGTGGCGGCGGATATCACGATCAAATCGCGAAAGGATTTCCAGTCCCCGGTATATCAATGTCGTTTCGACGCCAAGGCCATGAAAAATGTTGGCGAATTCGACCGCAATGTACCCGCCGCCGGCAATCAGGATCGATCCCGGAAGTTTTTCGAGGTGAAACGCATCATCGGAGACGATGCACAATTCATGCCCGGGCAAGGCCAGGTGCGGGTTGGGACGGCCGCCAACGGCAATCAGTATCTGGTCTGCCGTGAAGGTCTCGCCGGTTTTGCGAACAAGCACTGTATGCGAATCCACCAATTCCGCGCGGCTGTCGAAAATCGTTGCGCCCGCATTGGAAAGCCCTTTGCGGTAGAGACCCTCAAGGCGCGCGATTTCGGCGTCCTTGGCAGCTATCAGCTTGCTCCAATCAAACGTGGTGTCACCGACATTCCAGCCAAAACCGGCAGCATCCTCGAAGTGCTCTGGAAACTGGGAGGCATAGACGAAGAGCTTTTTGGGGACACAGCCTCGTATTACGCAGGTTCCGCCGTATCGTGATTCCTCTGCGATCGCGACTTTCTTGCCAAGCCCAGCAACCAGCCTGCCGGCACGAACGCCGCCCGAACCGCCACCGATCACAAAGAGGTCAAAATCGTAGCCCGCCATGAGACTGCCCCCAGTTGCTGTAGATCACGACATAGTGCGCTAACGCAAAAAGAAAACCCGGCTGCTGCCGGGTTTTCACAATCAGGGTGTTACCTTATTGAGCTGCCGGTGTTTCCTTTGGTTCGATCGGAGTAGGCTGCGCGTCGACCGCCGCCTGAATTTTCTTGGCGACAGCCTCTGCCAGATCACGGGCAATGCCCGCCTGCCAGATTTCTCCTGCCTTGAGCATTTCGCGCGTTGCGATCGGACCGTCCGAAATCAGCTTTTTTCCCGCAGGAGACTGATAAAATGCGGCGATTTCCTTCAGTTCCTCTTCGCTGAACACCCGCGCGTAGGCCAATGCAGATTCACGTTCCAGATCGCCACGCCGTGATGCCAACTTGATGGTTTCCTCATCTACCGTGGTGCTGATCACATCGATCAGGTTCGGGTCCTTTTGAATGAGCTGCTCTTTCAATGCCTGTGCCGCACCCGGCAGTATTGCGTCGAATTGATCCGTTGCCCTGATGGCGGCAACAGCCGTGCGCGCCTGAGCCAGATGGGAATCGCTGATTTCCTGCGCACCGGCCGGAAATATCGCCATGATCAGCGGGAACCCCAACACAAGAGCGAGGCGACGAATGCGGGCGAAAATAATCATTCCATTATTACTCCGTAGAACTGGGCCGGAAAACCGTTTTGACCCCATCAGCACCAGCGATGACCGCCGCGCTTGCCATATCCAAAAATAGTCCGTGTTCGATCACTCCAGGGATAGAGAGGAGCGCACCAGACAGCGCTCTTGCATCGTGAATGCGGCCAAATGATGCATCAAGCAAAAGATGGCCACCGTCAGTCACAAATGGCTGGCTGCCGTCCACCCTTAGCCGAATACTGCCTTTCAAGCCAAGCCGTTTTGCGATTTTTTCAACCGCCAGCTTTGTTGCAGCAAGACCGAATCCATCGACCTCTATGGGAAGCGGAAATTTCCCCAAGACATCAACCAGCTTGGTATCGTCGGCGATGACAATCATGCGAAGCGATGCGGCAGCCACGATTTTCTCGCGCATAAGCGCTCCGCCACCGCCTTTTATCAGGGTCAGTTCGGGATCGATTTCATCGGCGCCGTCGATCGTCAGGTCGAGTTCAGGCGTTTCCTCGAGTGTCGTCAGCGGAATACCGAGTTCCTCGCATAGCGTTGCAGTGCGCTTGGATGTCGGTACCCCGATGACTTTCAATCCGGATCTTACACGGTCTGCCAGCAGCCGGACGAATTCCTCCGCGGTGGAACCTGTGCCGATGCCGAGCCGCATTCCGTTTTCGACATGTGATAACGCAATGCGCGCCGCCTCGATCTTTCGCGTCCTGGTGTTCATGAAACCGTGCCGGTCAATTGTTTGCATTGCATCGCGCGCGGTTTATCACCACCTGCAGCGCCGTCAAACCACTATTCACAAACTGCTTCTGTTTCATATGGACTTGTGAGTGAGCCGCCGGGAAGCTATCAGCTGGCATCCCATTACAAACCGGAACTGCCGATTTGAAAAATAAAACTGTAGTCTTCGACCTCGATGGAACATTTATCGATACGGCACCCGACATTATCGACAGTTTGAACCACTGCCTGCAGCACGCTGGCATGGCACCCGCCGACGAGCATGACATCGCAAACTATGTCGGTCACGGCGGTCGTGTCATGATCGCGCGGGCCTTTGAGGTTCAAAAGCGTGAGCTGGCCGAGTCCCTCCACGACAAGCTGCTCGAATTGTTTCTGGAGCACTACCGCGCCAACATACCCGGCCGGTCGGTGCCGTTTGAAGGCGCGGTCGACGCGTTATCGCAATTGCGCAATGCCGGTTTTCGCACAGCGATATGTACCAACAAGTTCGAGTCGCTGTCGGTTGCGTTGATTGACGCGCTCGGCCTCAGGATCAATTTCGATGCCATTTGTGGGTCAGATACCTATCCGTTTCGCAAGCCGGATCCCCGTCACCTGACCAAAACGATCGAGGCAGCGGGAGGGGCAACCGCATGCGCGTTGATGGTTGGCGATTCGCAAACCGACATCAATACCGCAAAGGCCGCCGGCATTCCGGTCGTGGCGGTCGATTTCGGTTATTCGGCCGAACATGTCAGCGCTTTCGCACCAACGCATATCATTTCACGGTACGATGAATTGACGCCTGACCTGGCCGACCGGTTGATCGGTGGGAAATAGCAGATGCCGCGGTTATTGTTTTCGGCAGCCCAAGGGGTCAGCTGGTCTTTGCCCGCAAAGCTTCAACGATCGCGATCGATTCGAGGAGATGTTTATCGCGACCATACATGTCTTCGTAGTAACCCACCTTGCCGTCCGCGTTCGGCCATGCAGTAAAGTAGGCAACATAAACCGGGATCTTTTGCGGCACTTTTTCGGAACCATGGCCCTGTTTCAGTTTCGAGGCGACATATCCCTCACTTTGGCCCAATACAGCAGCCGCCATTGCGCGCGGTTCCTGCAGACGAATGCAGCCATGACTGAAGGCGCGTGCTTCACGCGAGAACAGGTTTTTCGTGGGCGTGTCATGCATGTAAATGGCGTGCTTGTTCGGGAAAAGGATCTTCAACTCGCCGAGTGCATTTCGTTCACCCGGTGTCTGGCGGACATTGTACGGCACCTTGCCGCCATACTGCCCCCAATTTACCGAGGATGATGATATCCGCTGCCCCTTGGCATTGGTCACTTCGTAACCGGCGCGATCCAGATACCCGGGGTCAGTGACGAGCCTGGGCAGCATTTCGTTGACGATGATCGACTGCGGAACCCCCCAATAGGGATTGTAGTCGACGCTTTCGATTTCGTCGTAAAAGAAACTTGTCTGGTTTGAACGCTTGCCAACAATCACGCGCATCGACAGCTTTTCTTGCCCGCCTTCATAGTAACTGGCCATAAATGCGGGCTGGTTGACGAATACGCGACGGCTTCCAAGGTTCGATGGCAACCAGCGCAACCGCTCCATCGCCAATTTCACGCGGTCGATTTTTGATTGCCTGGATTCGCCGAAAAACGCGGCTACCGTGTTGCGTCCGATAATGCCATCCGGCTTGGTGCCGGCGGCTTTTTGTGCGGCCTTGATTAGCGGAACCAGCTCGTTTGTGTAAGTCTCTGATCCCAAATTCGCCGCGATCAATTCCCCGAATTCGATCTGGACAGCTTCCGGGCTGTTCTTTTTGATGATGCTCAGAACCTTTGGAAATTCTGGATGCGAACCGCCCGGTTTCAAGAACTTCAGGTCGTTGATGACTATTTCGTTATCTTCACTCTTGCCCAATTCCGCTAGTTCGTTTTTCAACGCCACATAGGCTTCGTTTCCGGGGTGCCTTGTCTCCAGATAAGTGGCAACCTCGGATGTGTGCGCCAGTTGCGCCAGTACCGACTTTAGGTTCAGGTTCTTGACCGGCAAATCGTGGTAACCGGACAGCCGGTTCGGATTGATCCGCCCGTTGCGGGCATCCTGCACATAACGCAACACCCGCGCCGAGAGCGTGACATCGAATTGAACAAGATCGGCCTGCCTACTTGCAACATCATCCATGGAGAACGTCTCGCCTGGAACAGTTACCGCGTAGTCGTCGGGCACCAAGCCGTACTCATCGGCCTTTGCCAGCACTTCGATTGCCGCGAGCGCTTTTGCATTTGGATGATATCCGGTGACCCAAACAAAGTCCTGACGCTCGGCATAGTATGAATCCAGCGCGGCAGAGATTTTCTTGTCTTCCATCAGATCGATGGTTTCAAGTGCCTGCCGGGCTTCGGAAAATCCGGAAGGCGCAAGTGACGGCTCCAGGCCGTTTGGCAATGGTGCCCCGAGTGTCTCCTTGAACTTGACGGCGATAATCGGATCGGTTTTGTAACCATAATAGGAGGGGGCCGAAATCCTTGTGCGCTTGACGGGCGGCGGCGGTGGCGGCGGTTCAACCACACGCGTTCGATTCCCGCCAAAAAGAAAATCGAACAGATTCTGGGCCTGAACAGGCGTTGACAGCTGCAGCAGCACCGATGCCGCAAGTGCCGAAACCGCCGCAAACCCGGTGATTTTCCTGGATTTCGAAATCATATTTTCCCCGTCAATTTGATCACCCGAGTGCATCGAAGCTCGCTTCGATTTAACACGACTACCATACAAAACCAAAGCTGACGCCAGGATGAACATGCCGCGTCAAGGTAAATTTGGTGTGAAGCGCATTCGTGCCGGTACGTCCTTTCTCCCATTTGACCGGGCGTGGCTTCATAGTATGGGTGCAAATTCGATAATCGTATGTGAGGCAATTTACCCAGCCAGATCATAGTATGATCGCGCATACACCGCTCGACCGAAAACAACAAACAAACTGAATGAGAATATGGCCAAATCCACACAAGACTCCCTTTTTCCCCTTGAGGATACCGACGGAACTCCCTTTCGCAAGCTGACAGACCGTTTTGTGCAGGTCGAAAAATTTCGCGGGGAAGATGTCCTGCTGGTGGAGAACGAAGCGCTCCGTATACTATCGGAGACGGCGTTTGCCGACATCAACCACCTGTTGCGCCCTGGCCACCTGAAACAGCTTGCCGCAATCCTCGACGATCCGGAAGCCACCGACAATGACCGGTTTGTCGCCTATGATCTGCTGAAGAACGCCAACATCGCGGCAGGCGGTGTGCTGCCGATGTGCCAGGATACCGGTACAGCGATCATCATGGGCAAGAAAGGGCGACGGGTCTGGACCGAGGGAAGCGATCCCAGTGCGCTGGGGCGCGGTGTCATGGATGCATACGAGAAAAAGAACCTGCGCTACTCGCAGCTGGCGCCGCTGTCGATGTTTGAGGAAAAGAACACCCGGAACAACCTGCCGGCGCAGATCGACATCTATGAGGAAGGCGAAGACGCCTACAAATTCCTTTTTATCGCCAAGGGCGGAGGTTCGGCCAACAAGACATTTCTTTACCAGGGCACACCGTCACTCCTGACCCACGACCGGTTGATCGAGTTTTTGAAGGAGAAGATACTTACGCTGGGAACTGCCGCCTGCCCTCCCTATCACCTGGCAATTGTGATCGGCGGAACGTCGGCGGAAATGAACCTGAAAACCGTGAAACTGGCGTCGACAAGGTATCTTGATTCGCTTCCTGTTGCGGGTTCGGAAGCTGGGCATGCATTCCGCGATCTCGAGATGGAGCGCGAAGTCCATAAACTGACGCAGCAGATGGGTGTCGGTGCGCAATTCGGCGGAAAATATTTTTGCCACGATGTGCGCGTTATCCGATTGCCGCGGCACGGCGCATCATTGCCAATTGGTCTCGGTGTATCGTGTTCGGCCGACCGACAGGCGCTAGGCAAGATCACCCAAGAAGGCGTGTTCATCGAACAGCTTGAAGCCAACCCGGCACGGTTCATGCCGGAGATAGATGAAGCCGCACTTTCGTCCGACGTTGTTCACATCGATCTCAACCAGCCGATGGGTGATATCCTGGGCGCCCTGACCCGGCATCCGGTCAAAACACGTCTGTCGCTTTCGGGATCGATTATTGTTGCGCGTGACCTGGCACATTCAAAAATCAGGGAACGGCTGGAGGCCGGCGAACCGATGCCGGACTATTTCAAGAACCATCCCATCTATTATGCCGGACCGGCGAAAACACCGGAAGGCTACGCTTCGGGGTCTTTCGGACCGACAACTGCGGGGCGGATGGACAGCTATGTCGACCAGTTTCAGTCGTTCGGCGGTTCGATGGTCATGCTTGCCAAGGGCAACCGTTCACGCCAGGTTCGCGAGGCATGCGCGCGCCATGGTGGATTTTA
>JAHEGF010000084.1 GCA_024645155.1 Phyllobacteriaceae bacterium
TGTCAGCTGCCGAAATCACCGATTACGCCGAGCGTTTCATCATCGACCGGCTGGCAACGCTCGACGGCGTCGCCAGCGTTGATATCTACGGCGAGCGCCGGTTTGCCATCCGCATCTGGCTTGATCGGCGCGCCATGGCTGCGCGCAACCTGACGGTCGCCGATGTCGAAGCGGCGATCCGGCGAAACAATGTCGAGCGTCCAGCAGGTGACCTGACATCCGTTGACCGGCAATTTACAGTGCGGCTGGACAGCCGCCTGAGCACGATTGATGAATTCCGCAACATCGTCGTCGACCGGATTGCCGGCTATCCGGTCCGCCTCGACGAGATCGCGCGGGTGGAGCAGGGTGTGGAGGACGACACGATCCTGGTTCGCTCCAACGGTGCGGAGGCAGTTGGCCTCGGCGTGCTGCGCCAGAGCCTTGGCAACACCATTGCCATTTCACGGGCGGTTCGCGACCAGATCGCAAAGATCCGGCCGACGCTGCCCGCCGGAATGCAGATCGTGGTCGGATCAGACGACGCCCGGTTTATTTCCACATCGATACGCGAGGTACTGATTGCCCTTGGCGTCTCGATGGTTCTGGTGCTTGTGGTGATGGCCCTGTTCCTGCGTTCGATCCGCGCCACGATCGTGCCTGCGGTCACCATTCCGGTTTCGCTGATTGGCTGCTTCATCCTGATCTACGGGTTCGGGTACTCAATAAACGTGCTGACGCTGCTGGCGCTGATCCTGGCGATCGGCCTGGTCGTCGATGACGCGATTGTCGTGCTTGAGAATATTCAGCGCCGCATCGATCTCGGCGAAACCCCGCTTGTGGCCGGTGTCCTTGGAACCCGGCAGGTCACATTTGCGGTGCTCGCAACATCGGTGACGCTGATTGCGGTTTTCGTGCCGATTTCCTTCCTCGAAGGCGCCGCCGGGCGTCTTTTCATCGAATTTGGCATGGTCATGGCGATCGCGGTGGTGATTTCCACCTTTGTTGCCCTGTCGCTCTGCCCGGCGCTTGCCGTGCGGTTGCTCAAGGGTAAGCCGGCAAGCACCGGCAGCGATGGCACAGCGACGGCCAATCCGGGTATCCTGCAACGCCTCTACGCGGGCCTTCTCGAACAAGGTCTCAACGCACCACTTGTCGTTATCGCTATCAGCCTGGTGGTTGCCGGCGGTTCGCTGTCGATCTACCAGAACCTTCCCCGGGAACTTACACCTTCGGAAGACAGAGGACTGATCTTCATTCCGGTGACCGCGCCGCAAGGCAGCACAATCGCCTATACCAACAGCATGGCTGAACAGGTCGAGACCTTCGCCGACCCGCTGATAGCGTCCGGCGATGTCGATATTGTTTTTTCGGTAACCGGCAGCCGCAACCGGCCCTATCTGGCCTTTGTCGTGCTGCGGCTGGCACCGTGGGATGCCCGCACACTTCGCCACACCGACGTGATCGCCAGACTGGTGCCGAAGATGGGTGAACTGGTTGGTGCGAGGGCCTTTCCTGTCGCGCCCGCCGGACTCGGATTGCGCGGAAGCCGGACACCGCTTCGCGTCGTCATCGGTGGTCCGGATATCGAAAGCATCAAGGGGTGGGCGGAAGAAATGGCCGTGCGTGCTGCCGAAAACCCGGGCCTGCGCAATGTCGAACTCGACTACGAGGAAAGCCAGCCGCAATTCTCGCTTGCCATCGATCGAGCCAAGGCGGACGATCTCGGCATATCCATAGACACCATAGGTGCCACGCTGCAGACACTGCTCGCTTCGCGCGAGGTCACGCAATATGTCGATCGCGGCCGCACCTATCCGGTCGTGGTCCAGGCGCTGGCGGGCGACCGCGAAACACCGGCTGATCTGGCGAATATTTTCATGCGCGCAGCCGACGGCAAGACACTTGTGCCTCTGTCGGCATTGCTGACGGTAAGCGAGGAGGCGGCGTCGCCCGAACTCAGCCGCTATGACCGCCTGCCATCGATCACCATGACCGCCTCGCTGGCCGAAGGCTACGATCTCGGCAAGGCTGTCATCGCCATGCAAAACCTTGGCGGGGAAATCCTGCCGCCGCAGATCCGCATGTCTTTCGCCGGCCAGTCGAAGGAGTTCCTGCAGACGTCGGGCGGCATTGCCGTGGTATTCGGACTGGCGGTGCTGATTGTTCTTCTCGTGCTCGCTGCGCAGTTCGAAAGCTTCATCCATCCATTCGTCATCATGCTGAGTGTTCCGCTGGCGTTTGCCGGCGCGGTATACGCACTTTGGTTCGAAGGGGCCTCGATCAATCTCTATAGCCAGATCGGTATCGTGCTTCTGGTCGGGCTGATGGCCAAGAACGGCATTCTCATTGTCGAATTTGCCAACCAGTTGCGCGATGAAGGCCTGGAGGTCCGCCAGGCCGTATACGAGGCATCCGTGGTCCGGTTCCGTCCGATCATCATGACCGCGATCTCGACCATGCTTGGTGCGGTGCCGCTGGTGCTGGCATCGGGCGCAGGTGCGGAAAGCCGCATTGCCATCGGTACGGTCATTATTGGCGGACTTGGCCTGTCGACCCTGCTAACCCTGTTCCTGACACCTGTCCTCTATAATCTGCTTGCGGGCTTCACCGAGCCGCGCAGCGCAATCGAGCGCCGCCTTAACGCAGAACTTGGCAGAACACCGGCGGAATAATTCGCCGGCTGCAACGCGACCGGCTCCGGTTCAGCGCCGGCTCACCTTTGATCAGAGAAATGACCAGCCGGCCACCCCGGCTGCAGCAAGCAGGAACACTGCCCCCATTATCAGGAAGGCATTGCTGTCGCCCTCAAGCCGTTCGCGCACTGTTTCACGGCTTCCCACGTAAACCGGCAGGCCGCGTGGGCGGTTCCGGGAACGAACCAGGGTGCCATCCTTCCAAAGGCCGAACACGCAGACCTGGTCGCCGGGGCGAAGAACCCAGGACTTGGTTGTACCTGCGCTGGCCTCTTCCGCCACCCCATAGCGCAGGCTTGTTTCGGCACTGTCCGCAATGCCGGCAAGTGCTAGCTCGCGGGCGAGGGACTTTGGTACCCATGGCGGGCAGACCTCGGCAGCTGCCTTGGCACGGACAAGCAATTCGTTTGAAAGAGGCGTCTTGTCCAGATGGATCAGATCGGGAAAACCTCCAAGCGCGACATTGCCGTTTTCAGTCTCGATCACGGTTGGCGTCAGAAAAAAACCGTCGAAACGGCAGCTAAGGTTCTTTGATTGTTTGTCCTGGATGCCGCGTTGCTCGTCAAAAACCTGAAACCGGCAGGCAAGAATGTCACCAGATACCTTTTCCAGCGCCCGTGCGGTTCCGCAAACCGCTGCCCATTGGCCTGGTCGCGGATGCCCGGTCTCAAGAATTGCCCGGTGGTCGGCCCTGTCGTTCAGCCCGAATAGCACCAGCCAAAGGCCGGCGAAAACCGCGATTGGCACGATCCATGTAGCGGAACCGGCGGGTTCGAGCCAGAAATAGACCAAGGATATGAAAAGCGTGCCGCCAAGCAGCAGAACGTTGCGTGCCGCAACAGCGAGCATGGCAGCGGCAACGGTCGGCTTGAATGCGGTATCGGCCTTCACACTGTCATTCAACGGCTTCCCCATTTCGGTCGTCGCATACGCCTGGCGCTCAATATCGCCTACCGGGCACGATCAATCCGCAACAGTATCATCACGGGGAGCCGCGCGAAAGCAGGACGCATGCCAGGCTGCATCGACGCGCCATGTCAGGGTGGCGATTTGAAAATCGGAATCGGGATTGCTATAATGGAACCGCAACACAGATGCGGCGTCACTAAGTAGTGGGGATAACGCTCATGAATGCTGTGATGTTTTACGCTTCCGTGAATGTCCGCTCCCTTTCGGCGGCATTGCCCATCGCCATGGCCATTGTCCTTGGCGGCACCGCCTCCCGGGCTTCGGACTTGTCGGAAATAAAATCCAAGGGAGGACGGCAACTCTCGCAAACGCAAATTGCAAAGATGTATATCGGCAGGAAAATCCGTGCACAAAGCCTTGATGGCAAGCTGAAATACACAATTCAGTACAACAAGGACGGGTCGAAGGTTACCAAGGTCGGCGGGAAGACACTGGTTCGGAGCTGGACCTACAAGAATGGAAAGTGGTGCGAGACCCTCAATAACGTCGATCAGCGGATATGCGATCCGATTATCTACAGACTCGGCACGGCTTGCTATGGCTTCAAGCCCGATGGCAAGGCGGTCGGAAAGTGGAATTGCTGATCGCTGCAACCGGCAAACCAATGCCACTCACGGCCATGAATGCGCGAAAACGATCCGTATGATGGCTGCCTCTTCGAGTATGCGCTCCATCTGCAGATTAGGCGGGTCTGCCCGTTGCCGGAACATCTCACTCCTCGGTTCTGAACATCGTCAGTTGCACAACCAGGATCGTTCCAAGCGGTGCGATCAATGAAACCACGGTTACAACTATCAGCAGCCAGCCCAGTGAATCATAGTTTTCCGGAATGGTAACGACGCCGCTCACCGGATCGGTAACTTCCCGGGTCACAAGGAAAATCTGGTTGAGGTATTTTGTAAGCAGGCTGCTGGCCGATAGTGCGAGATTGGTAAATGATGCCATCACGGCAAAAAAGGTTGCCTTCAGATCTTCCGGCGCGTTCCGCGCAATCCATGCGAGCATCGGGATCATGGCGACCTGGCCAAGCGGCGATTCAATCGCCGTATCGATGATCGCGATAAAACGTGCATCGACAATGCCACCGGTAAGCGGCCCGGTCCAATGATGGATTCCGTAGTACAACCCGATATTGGGTAGGGAAAGCACCGCTGCAGCCAGGGTCAGCACCACCACGATGTAGGAAATGGTCTTCGAGGCCATCATTGGCCGCAGCACAATCATTCCGACGAGCGTGAGCACCGAAACAATAAGCGATAAAACCGAAAGGAATTGCTGGTCGAATTCCAGCACGTCGATCTCGAACCACGTCAATCCCGGGCCCGGCAGGGGCACGGCCCGGAAGACGAAAATGATAATCGCGGTTCCGATCAGTGCGCGTGCCTTATGCGTCTCGAGAACCGATATCAGTTGTCGCATCATCAAGACGACAATCAACATCGAACCGCCAAAGACGATTTCCTGTGACAGCGGAATGTCGGACAGTCCGATCGACAGGGTCAGGATCACAAACGCCAGCCCGCCACCGAAATACCAGAGGTTCGGTTCCGTTTCCTCCGGCGGCCGGTCGATGAGCGCCGATATTTCATCTCCGCTCATACCCTGCGAGAGCAAATGGCGCCGGCGCATCAATCTCTGAATGCCTGCCAGTACGACTCCGGAAATCGAAATGACCGGAATGGTCAAGGCGATCAGGTAGATATTCGCATATACTTCCGCCTTCTGCGCCTGGGTCATGGTTTCGACGCCGGAGAACATTGCGATATTAAGCAGAGCAACCCCGACCAGTCCGGAAATCAAGGCGATTCGGCCGAGCGCCTGCATTGTCGTGTGCAGGTCTTTCAGCCGGGCTTCACTCAAAGGTAGTCCGTCCGCGTCTACACGAGGCACTGCCTCGACAGACATTGCATCGGCAACCGCGTCCTGGACGACATAGCCGGTCGGCGCGAGCAAGGCACTTGTGATATACCAGACCGAGACCGGCATTATCTCCGTCATTACGTCGGTGTGCGCGATCAGCATGTACATGATCACCAGGCTGGCTACGATCAACGCAGCGCCCAGGTAAACGAGCAATGCCTTCCACCGCCAAATGATATCGACGAGATGCCCGATCGGCATTTTGAGAGCCCAGGGCAAACCCGCCCAAAACGCGAGACCCGACAGGAAAGCCGCCGACAGGCCAAGATATTCCTTGACGAAAAAAGCGCCCACAATTGCGGTAAGGCCGGAAATCCCGGCGGCAAAATAGACCATCAATGGCGGCAGAAACGACCAGCGCATCTGACGGATCAGGTCCAGTATGACAACCTCAAGCCAACCCTTGACTGTTTTGGCGACGCCTTGGCTCCGGAGTTCCATCTTGCCTCAAACTATTTCCGCCAATTGGCAGCGTGTAATATCTGATTTATCCGATAGAACCTTATTGTGTGAGCCAGGCTCGGTGGTTCTGAAGTTGGGGTTGGGCTACAGTATCACGGGAATGAAGTTTCACAATTTCGGGCGTTCATAGCCATCATGAAAAGACCAACCCTGCACGAACGATCGGAAAGGGACACGGCGGGTGTTGTTGCGGTGGTCGAACACCTGACCGGGCCATCGCGGGGTTCGATTTCCTGGTTGGGGCAAACCGGAACTGATCTGGTGCTTGGCACGGACGGTTTGATCCGGGTTCGTGTTGCCACTGCGGGAAAACCGGCCGACGATGTCTTTGCCCGAATACACTGGACCGGCGATGCGCATGTCATCGAAAAATGTGGCGATGCCGTTCTCTGGGTGAACAGAAAGAATGTCGGTACACGGCGCCTGCAACATCACGATGTAATAGAATTTGGCGAACATGGCCCGATATCGCGCTATTTCATTTTCGACCGCCAGCATCCGGTCCCTCGAACCGTCAGGGAAATAGTCAGCGACTCCGCCGCATATTTCAAAAGCAGCCGGCAGCCGGTTTTACGGCGGTTTTCACGAGCGCTAGGTCAGGTTTTCAGGCGGCTGACAAGAGAGACGACCCTGTTGTTCCGTTTCGGAGTGGTCATCGCACTCTTGCTGCTGGCGGCGATGATCTTTCAGCAAAACCGCATCAACGCGCTGCTTCACGACCAGATCGAGAGTGGCATTACCGAGCTCGACATTTTCTCGCGAACTCTCGCACGCCTGAAGGAAGACGCTCTGACCCCGGACGATCTCGAAATGCTTCGCCGCGAGTTGGGTACCAACCTGACAACAACCACGGAACGGATAACGGAGCTCGAATTCCGCACCGGTGCAAGTGCCCGGGTGATATCCCAATCTGTACCGTCAATCATACTCCTGCTTGGAGCTTATGGCTTTATCGAACCGGAGACCGGACGAATGCTGCGCCATGTGATCGGCGAGAACGGCAAGCCGATGTTTCTTCCAAACGGCGTTCCGCTGCTTTCTATGGATGGACAGGGAGAAACCGCTCAACGCCAGTTTATCGGAACCGGTTTCCTGGTAGGTGACAAGGGGGCGCTCATAACCAACCGGCATGTCGGCATGCCATGGGAAAATGATTCCAATATCAAGCTTCTGGCAACAAAGGGGCTCGAACCGGTCATGATAAGGTTCATTGCCTATCTGCCTGGTATCGAAGCGCCGGTCGATGTCGAGTTGATCGGCCCCGAAGTTGATGAGGATATTGCGCTGCTTCGTTATAGTCTGCCGGGCTCTCCGATAAAGGGATTGCGTCTCGCCGCGGCGCTGCCGGATCCGGGCGACGAAATCATCGTGCTTGGTTATCCCACGGGCTTGCGCTCGATCCTGGCGCAGTCCGGCAAGCTCTTTCTGGGAGAGCTGCAGGAATCCGGTGACCTGGATTTCTGGAGTGTCGCAGAAAGGCTTTCCAAAGCCGGCCGCATCATTCCTCTGGCAAGCCGCGGGATCGTTGGCCGGGCGTCCGAAGACATGATCGCCTATGATGCGGAAACGACGCATGGTGGCAGCGGCGGGCCGGTGCTGGATATTTACGGCAATGTGGTTGCGATCAATTCCGCGATACTGCCTGACTACGCCGGCTCCAATCTCGGCATTCCGGCAGACAAGCTGCGGCAATTGCTCGTCGACGCAGAGCTCTACTAGGCCATCAACGCCCGGTCCGGTCGGTACCTTTGTCAAGTCAGGCTGAGCAGCAGCATCCCTGCGACAGTTGCAATTCTGGCCAGCACAGCCCATTGCCGGTCCCCGTCGTACCTGTCTGCGGCCCGCAACACACCAATGGTGATGATAAAGTTATACGGCAATGAAACCAGGTAACCGCAAATGACCGCGGCAACGGCCTGATCTGCGAGCATCAGGAACAGGAACATCGAACTTGTGATCAGGTTGACGATCAGGCCACCCAGGACCGCCCAGTTCCAGAACACGTTCGCAAGCGGCAATTCGCCAAGCCATATGCGCCAAATGAAGGCAAGGCGCCGGGACTGCGAGTGCTCCGTTTGTGTGTCCTTCATTGCCTTTCCATCTCCACATACTGCGGATTCATGACATTTGAAATCACGGTTTGCCCGAAACCGTTCACCCGAAAATGCAAGACTTGGATCTTGCGTCTTCACTTATCTTCCGGCCAGCCGGGATAATCGCTTCATGTTCAACATCCAGGGCGTGATATGCAACTGCTAACGACCGTCCTTCGCCCGGCGCCAACCGTTCGTCGTGCCCGGCATGTAGCAACTCTTCTGTCGTGTGAGGCGGACAAACAGGTGCATCGCACAGATGCGCAAATCGCAGCCGCTCGCGTGGAACCTGCGTCAGCAGGCTACTGGTGCCTCCGGAGCGGTCGAAATGCAGACTGTCGGCGAGAATTCCGGCCCGACCAGGACTTCGCCGGAAGGATGCGGCATTATCGGGCCGGGCGAGCGATGACCTGACAGACGGGTCACCAGTGTCTGTTGGATGCCCGGTTTCGGTGTTCTTGGTTATTTCATGCGGCACCATGGATGTCCCCAGGGCCCGGTCATCCTCGGTGTTATCCTGTAGCGGCTGCTCGACGACAATTGGCGCCGTGCAATCATTTCCGAACGCGAGGACCTCGGACGCTTCTTCGCGGGCATTGTGACAAGCCCGTTATCGCTGGTACTGTTTCCTGACGTTATCTTGAATATTGTGCCCCAAAACCATACTGGCGGCACCTAAGGCGGGTTTGCGGCGGGGCGTATGACCGGTGGAACGTGATGTGCGGACATTGTACACTGGTTCGAAGGCAGGAGCCTCGTGCATCCAACTGCATCGTCGGCCGTGGCCGCTCCTCGCTGCCAGGGCATCGGTCGTGATAGGTTTGGAATCATGACAGAACAGCTTCGTCTCGGCCTCATCGGCGATAATATTGCGCGTTCCCGTTCGCCCCTGCTGCACCGGCTTGCCGGTCTGCAGAACGGAATAATTGTCCAGTATGATCGCCTGATACCCGGTGATATCGGCGAGGAGTTTGATACTGTTTTTGATCAGTGCGCTGCCCAAGGATACCGCGGGATCAATGTCACCTATCCCTACAAGGAGCGCGCAGCTCGCAAGGTTAGGATAGCTGACCCGCTCTTGAAGGCAATCGGCGCTGTCAACACTGTGCTTTTCGAGCCGGACGGCCCGCACGGATTCAACACGGACTACACCGGCTTCATCGCCGCTTACCGGAAGGCAGGAGGCCGGGCACATCCGGGAATATGCTGTCTGATTGGCACCGGCGGGGTTGGACGTGCGCTGGCTTTTGCGCTTGTCGCCCTGGATGCGGAGGAAATCCGTCTGGTGGATCGCGATACGGCCAAGGCGCAAGCGCTTGCGGCCGATATCCTGTCTACCGGGACAAATGCCAGGGTCGTGGTGGAAAGCGACCCCGTGACAGCAGCAAAAGGCGCCACCGGTTTGCTGAACGGAACGCCGGTCGGCATGGTCGGTTATGAGGGTACACCATTGCCGGCAGAGGCGATGAAGGGTGCCAGCTGGGCATTTGATGCGGTCTATACTCCGGTCCGGACGCAGTTTCTTCGCGACGCCGAGGCTCAGAGCATGTTGCTGATTTCCGGCTATGAGCTCTTTTTCTATCAGGGCGTCCATGCATGGGCCCATTTTGCGAACAAGCCCCTGGATGAGGATTCACTGAGAACATCCCTGCATGATGCACGGGAAGAGACATGAAAACCGCCATCGCCACAGTTTCGATTTCCGGCGATCTTTCGGAAAAACTCGCAGCCATCGCCGCTGCCGGGTTCGACGGTATCGAGATTTTCGAGAACGACTTCCTTGCCTTTGACGGTTCGCCGCGTGACGTAGGCCGGATGGTACGTGACCACGGGCTTGAAATCTCGCTGTTCCAGCCGTTCCGCGATTTTGAAGGCATGCCGGAACCGCAACGGGCACGAACCCTGGAACGGGCCGAGCGCAAGTTTGAACTGATGACCGAACTTGGCACCGACCTTGTACTCGTTTGTTCAAACTGCTCGCCACTGTCACTAGGCGGCGTCGACAGGGCGGCAGAGGATTTCCGCGAACTTGGAGATCGCGCAGCACGGCACGGCATCCGCGTCGGCTTCGAGGCACTCGCATGGGGCCGGCACGTCAACGATCATCGCGATGCCTGGGAAATTGTTCGGCGGGCTGATCATCCCAATATCGGCCTGATCCTCGATTCATTCCACACTCTTGCCCGCAAGATCGATCCGGCCTCGATCCGTTCGATTCCCGGCGATCGCATCTTTTTCGTTCAACTGGCCGATGCACCAAGAATCGATATGGATCTTCTTTACTGGTCACGTCATTTCCGCAACATGCCCGGCGAAGGCGATCTCGATGTAGTGAGCTTCATGCGCGCGGTGGCGGCGACAGGCTATGATGGCGTATTGTCGCTGGAAATCTTCAACGACCAGTTCCGGGGCGGCTCCCCAAAATCCATCTCGGTCGATGGCCACCGGTCACTTGTTTACCTCATGGATCGCGTGCGCCGGCTGGAGCCCGATATCGGCATCACTGTTCCCGACATGCCGGATCGGATCGCGGTCAACGGTGTCGAGTTCATCGAATTCGCCGCCGACGAGGAGGAGGCGGAAGTGCTGGGGGCAATGCTGCGCACCCTCGGCTTTGGAAAAGCCGGACGCCATGTTTCGAAGGATGTCGAACTCTGGCGCCAGGGCGGTATCAATATCGTAATCAATACAGAACGCGAAGGATTCGCACATTCCTCCTATATTGTTCACGGAACGACGGTGTGTGACATCGGCCTGAACGTCGCCGATGCGTCCGCCACGGTAGCGCGAGCCCGAGCTTTGAGCGCTGAACCATTTGAGCAATCATCGGGTCCCGGCGAACTGACAATCCCGGCCATCCGCGGGGTCGGCGGCGGTGTAATGCACTTCATCGATTCCAACAGCGACCTGGCAAGGGTCTGGGAAATCGAATTCCGGCCGCTTGCGGATGAAAACACGCCACCCAATACGGGTCTTTCGCGTATTGATCACATCGCCCAGACCATGAACTATGAGGAGATGCTGACCTGGCTTCTATTCTACACTTCCATTTTCAAGACCACGAAAACACCGATGGTAGATGTCGTCGACCCGGCGGGGCTGGTACGCAGTCAGGCGATCGAAACGGAGAACGGGAAATTCAGGATAACGCTTAACGGGGCGGAAAACCGCCGCACGCTCGCGGGCCGGTTCATTGCCGAAAGCTTCGGTTCGGCAGTTCAGCATGTCGCGTTTGCAACAAACGATATTTTTGCGACAGCCGATACGCTGGCGAAAAACGGTTTTGAGCCGCTTGTAATCCCGCAGAACTACTATGATGATCTCGATGCCCGATTTGGCCTGGAGGAAGTTCTTCTCGATGATTTGAGAATGCGTAATATTCTTTACGACCGGGATGATCATGGCGAATTTTTCCAGCTTTACAGCCGCAATTATGGCGAGGGCTTCTTCTTCGAGATTGTCGAACGGCAAGGCGCATACAATGGTTATGGCGCGGCCAATGCACAGTTTCGCATCGCCGCCCAGAAGCGTACGATGAGGCCCAAGGGAATGCCGCGTGCCTGAGATAAAGCGAAAGGGTGTATGAAGATGTCATCCAAGAAACCCTGTATTATCTGCGTTGCGATTACCGGTTCGGTACCGAAGAAAACGGATAATCCGGCAGTGCCCATCACTGTTGCCGAGCAGGTTGAATCAACGCATGAAGCGTATGAGGCCGGAGCGTCGATCGCGCATTGTCACGTCCGCAACGATGACGGCTCAACGTCATCCGATCCGGAGAAGTTTGCCCGTCTTGGCGATGGCATTCGCAAACACTGCCCGGGAATGATCCTGCAGTTTTCCACTGGCGGGAGATCCGGGTCGGGAACCGAGCGCGGTGCCATGTTGCCGCTCAGGCCCGACATGGCATCGCTCACTGTCGGTTCAAACAACTTCCCGACCCGCGTCAACGAGAACCCGCCGGACCTTGTCGACTGGCTGGCCGGCGAAATGCTGAAATACAATATCAAGCCGGAAATTGAAGCGTTCGACTTGAGCCATATTTTCCAGGCGGCCAAACTTGCCTCGATTGGAAAATTGAAAAGTCCGCTTTACGTCCAGTTTGTCATGGGCGTGAAGAATGCCATGCCTGCAGACAAGCGCGCCTTCGACTTCTTCGTCGAAACCCTGGAAAGGGTTGCGCCCGGTTCAACATGGTGCGCCGCCGGCGTTGGCCGGCACCAGATAGAGGTTAACGAATGGTGCATCGCCGCTGGCGGCCACGCCCGCACTGGCCTCGAAGACAATGTCCGAATAGACCGGAACACACTTGCTCCTTCCAATGCCGCGCTTGTGAAACGAACCGCCGAACTGTGCGAGAAGCATCAGCGCCCCGTCGCATCCGCGCTCCAGGCCAGGGAACTTCTCGGATTGGCCATCGGTTGAAATGACGGTGGTCCGCACTCCCCCGCGACATTGCATTCCGAATTGTTCAGTTTTGCCGAATGATTATAATGCGGCAAGACCCGCTTCACGTGGGTGTCTGCCACGTCTTTCATGCTCCAAAGTGTACCATCAAAGTGTATCACCAGGGAATGCAAGACATTGATTTTACTAATATACTAAGCGCGGCAGGCACTTAGCGAGGTTCTGGTGGAGCCAAGGGGAGTCGAACCCCTGACCTCTTGCATGCCATGCAAGCGCTCTCCCAACTGAGCTATGGCCCCACACAGACCGGCGGACCG
>JAHEGF010000310.1 GCA_024645155.1 Phyllobacteriaceae bacterium
TAACGATTCCGTTTTATTGTACCATTAATCCCATTGTTCGCCGATGCTGTTTGAAACACGTTCGGGCGCCGCGTCCCGATGCCCAAGAAGCCGATCGAGGATAATGGCCGCTGCTGAACGAACCGATAGATGATTGTAACGTCCCGTCCCTCGGATGGGTTCGAGGGCAATATCAGCGGATGCTATCATCGACTCAGCCAGTCCCCAGGCGGTTCCGAATACCAGCAGGTACGGAAACCCGTCGCCGAACATGTGGCGCAGGCCGGAAAAGGTGACCACGGGTCGTTTTATAACAGCGCTGGTCACAATCGTTCGGGGTGCCCCAGTGCTCTCGGGCAGGGCACTGATTTCGGAAATGACCTCCTCCAGGTTTCTTTTTATCCGGATGAGTTCCAGGGCCTGACGTCGCTTCGGGTTGTATGCGGAACCTGGGCCGCTGACCCAATGGGATACCAGCTGGCCTACCAGGGCGATCTGGTCCTCGAGTGGGGTTACCACATAAAACGATTTCACGCCGTATGTTCTGGCCGCCCGGGCAATGTCGTGCAGGTCCAGGTTGGTGACGGCTGAGGCGATGACATCGCCGTTTTTATTGGTCACCGGAAAATGGACCAGTGCCAGATGAAGATTGGGCCCGGACAATCCTTTCAATATCGGCACACCATTTTCTCAATATGTCGATTTCCCGACGATTCAGTAATCTGTTTTCCAGCAGATCCTTGCGGTTGAGAACTGTACGGATCAATGCTGATTCGAACCGCCAATCTTCTATTTCCTTGTGATGACCCGACAATAATACGGCCGGTGGTTCAACGCCTTCGAAGCGCCGCGGCCGCGTGTAATGTGCGTGTTCCAGCAGATCGTTTGAAAATGAGTCCTTCTCGGCGGCATCCTCGCCACCCAAAGCTCCCGGTAACAAGCGGGTCAGGGCGTCGATGATGCTCATCGCCGCCAGCTCACCGCCGGTAAGGACGAAATCGCCAATGGAAATATCGAAGTCGACGTAGTGTTTGCAAACTCTTTCGTCGACGCCCTCATAGCGGCCGCAGATGAAAATCAGGCCGCTCAATGCCGCCAATTCCCGGGCCCTTTGCTGGTTGAAAACCCTTCCCTGGGGCGTCAGGAGTACCGTCGCCGCGGTTGGGTCCGCCTCTTTGGCAGCGCGGATGGCTCCTGCCAGCGGTTCGGG
This sequence comes from Phyllobacteriaceae bacterium, assembly GCA_024645155.1. GTDB lineage: Bacteria > Pseudomonadota > Alphaproteobacteria > Rhizobiales > Rhizobiaceae > JAHEGF01. Next base: position 1,190 of record JAHEGF010000310.1, read on the forward strand.
TTTCATTACCATTCCGCTGCCGCCACCGTAAGGCCGGTCGTCAGTAACCTGATGCTTGTCAGTTGTATAGTCTCTGACGTTGATCGTGTTCAGAGAGATTATGTGCCGTTCAATCGCCCGCCTGACGATCCCGTGTGTCATAAAGGACGAGAAAAGATCGGGAAAGATTGTCAGAGCGAAAAATTTCATCCGCGCTTCTGTTCGTTCCAGCTGGGCGCTTCGTGTCGCATGTTCTCAATGTGCCGTTGCCGATACACGTGTGTCCACCCTGCAAGGTTACCGGATCAGAGACCCTCCGGCAGATTCACGCGCATCCTGTGATTTTCGAGATCGATTTCCAGCACAACCGAATTAAGGGCCGGAACCAGGATCTCGTCGTTCGGCGCGCCATCCGGTTGTTTGATCACGTAGACGTCATTACTTCCCGTGGGCATCACCGTTTCCAGGCATCCAAGAAATACGCCCTCGTTGGTGTAAACCGACATTCCGATCAGATCGTGCCAGTAATACGTTCCGGGATCCAATTCTGGCAGGTTGACCCTCTCAATAACAATTTTGCTACCGATCAGTTTTTCGGCCTGGGCGCGATCGTTTATCCCTTTTAAGCTGAGAAGAACGAAGCGGTTGTGTGGCTTGGACCAGTCGACTTCAAACGCTCTCGTTGCCCCTTCGTCCGGTAAAGTGACGAAGATTTCGCTGCCGCTATCAAAAACTGCCAAGGAGTCGGTATACGGATAGATCTTGCATGTCCCCGTCAAGCCGTGAGCCCCGACAATTTTACCGATTGAAACAATCCCGCTTTTATCCTCGGAACTACTCAATGATCTCCAGCACCGTGCGTTTTTTTATTTTGGCTGAAGCAGCGCTCAATATGGTCCGCATGGCCCGAGCCGTCCGGCCCTGTTTGCCGATCACCTTTCCCAAATCCTCTTTCGCAACACTAAGCTCCAGAACGGATGTCTGATTTCCTTCGATTTCTGAAACCGACACCTGTTCGGGATGGTCAACCAGCGCCTGCGCAATGTAGCTGATCAAGTCTTTCATCGCTCCATCTCCTTTGTTGGCGGTTGAGAATGAGGGAGGGTGCCATTACGCTGCACGACGGCAGAGCTGGATTTAAGACCTCGCAGCGAAGAAACCTTGTTTCTTCAAAATATTTTTAACCGTTACCGTTGGCGTCGCACCCTTTTCCATCCAGTATTTAACTCTTTCGGTTTTGAGATTAACTTCCTCCACTTCCAGCAGGGGGTTGTAGGTGCCGAGGGTTTCCAGAAACTTTCCATCCCGTGGCGCCTCACTGTCCGCTGCGACAATACGATAAAAGGGTTTTTTCTTTGCGCCGTGTCTGGCCAATCTGATTTTTACTGCCATCGTTGTCTCCTTCAGAGTTATTCTTCAGAAAGGCAGCATGCCGCGATTGAGTCCGCGCATGCCGCTTTTGTTAAGCTTTTTCATCATTTTCATTACCTGGGCGTAATTCTTCAGGAGACGGTTGACATCCTGGATGCTCGTGCCACTGCCCCCGGCAATGCGTTTGCGCCGGCTGCCATTAATGATTGTATATCTTTGACGCTCATCGGGTGTCATGGAGTTGATGATGGCCTCAATTCTTACCAGTTCATGATCGTCAACTTTCAGGTTCTTAAACTGCTTGCTACTGCCAACACCGGGGATCATTTTTAACAAATCAGACAGGGATCCCATTTTGCGAATCTGCAACATCTGATCTCGGAAATCTTCCAATGTGAACTGGCTTTTGCGCAGCTTTTTTTCAAGCTCAGCCGCCTTTTTATCGTCAACTGCGGCCTGAGCTTTTTCAATAAACGTCAGAACATCTCCCATCCCAAGAATGGTGGAGGCCAATCTGTCCGGATGAAAGGGTTCCAGTTGATCGAGTTTTTCGCCGACACCGATAAACTTGATCGGCTTGCCGGTTATGGACTTGATCGAAAGTGCGGCGCCGCCGCGTGCATCACCATCCATTTTGGTCAGGATGACCCCACCGAGGTCCAGAGTTTCGTCGAAGGCCTTGGCGATGTTGACGGCGTCCTGGCCAGTCATCGCATCGGCCACCAGAAGAATATCGGAAGGCTCAATCGCTTCCTGGATCGCTTTCAACTCATCCATCAATTGGTGGTCGACGTGCAGGCGGCCGGCGGTGTCCAGCAGCAGTGTATCACAACCCTCTTTGGCTGCCGCGGCCCGAGCCCCCCTGCAGATCGTTACCGGGTCCATGTCAGTCGTCGATGGGAAAACCGGCACGGTCAACTGATCTCCCAGTTTTTTCAGCTGGTCGATGGCGGCCGGCCGATAGACGTCCGCCGGAACGAGGTACGGCTTTTTACCACTCTTCCTCAGGTGGATGGCCAGTTTGCCCGACGTCGTGGTTTTCCCGGACCCTTGAAGCCCCACCAGCATGACGGCAACCGGATGGGTACCGGTGAGATTAAGGGCTTCGTTGCGGGAGCCCATCAGCGTCGTCAGTTCATCGAAAACAATTTTAACAACCTGTTGTCCAGGGGTCAGGCTGGCCAGAACTTCGTGGCCGAGTGCCCGCTCTTTTATGCTGGCAATGAATTTTTTTACGACCAGATAATGAACATCAGCC
>JAHEGF010000311.1 GCA_024645155.1 Phyllobacteriaceae bacterium
GAAGTCGAAGGCAGTGTCGGGTTCAACAAGCTGCGCAAACGCCTGTTACGCCATGCCCGCCAGGCACTCGACGATTTTTCGATGGTGCGGAACGGCGAGCGCTGGCTGGTTGCTCTTTCAGGGGGCAAGGATTCCTACGGGTTGCTGGCAGTCCTGCTCGACCTGAAATGGCGCGGCCTGTTGCCAGTTGACCTGGTCGCCTGCAATCTTGACCAGGGCCAGCCCGGGTTTCCCAAGACTGTGCTGCCGGCTTTTCTGGAAACAACCGGCATACCCTTTCGCATCGATTACCAGGACACCTATTCGGTGGTCACCGACAAACTGCCCAAAGGCGCCACCTATTGCTCTTTGTGTTCACGCCTGCGCCGCGGTCACCTGTACCGGATCGCCCGCGAGGAAGGGTGTTCGACGCTGGTTCTCGGCCATCACCGCGAGGATATCCTGGAAACCTTCTTTCTCAACCTGTTTCACGGCGGGCGCATTGCCGCGATGCCGGCAAAACTGGTCAATGACGAGGGCGATGTCACCGTTGTCCGCCCGCTTGCCTATTGCGCCGAGGATGACCTGGCGAAATTCGCCAATGTGATGCAATTCCCGATCATCCCGTGTGATTTGTGCGGTAGCCAGGACGGGTTGCAGCGCAATGCAATGAAGCAAATGCTGGGCGATATCGAAAAACGGATGCCGGGACGCAAGGACACGATGATCCGTGCCCTTGCAAATGTCCGGCCGAGCCACCTGCTTGACCGGAAACTGTTCGATTTTGCCGGATTGTGAGAGGCGCTGATTGAAGGCAGGTCCTAGGGTGACGGTGTGCCCGTACCAAAAAGGCGGCCTTTTTCGGCAATCAGAACCAGGACGAGGGCTATCACCGAGACGGCAGCGAAGCCTCCGGTCAGCGGCACGATCGTGCCATCATAGGCCTGGCCGATCAGTGCGCCGACCAAGCCGCCGACGACAGTTTGCGTGAAGCCCAGCACCGATGATGCCGTACCGGCGACCGCGCCAAGCGGTTCCATGGCAATTGAATTGAAGTTTGCGCCGACGAAACCGAATAGCGGCATCAGGAACATCACGGATGTGAAGAACGCCGCGAACGAAACCGGCCCTGCGGACGCCAGCACAGCCATCGCAAAGCTGATCGCACAAAAGGCGATCAATGCCGCGTGTGACAAATGCCTTTGGCCGAAGTGCCCGACCAGGCGGGAATTGGCAAAGGATGCCAAGGCCATGACTCCCGCTACGAGCGAAAAGGTTACCGGAAACCAGCTGCCAAGACCGTAGATGTCAACGTAAACCGGCTGCGCCAGATTGAGGAAGGCGAAAAGCGAGCCGAAATAGAAAGCGGTTGCCAACATGTAAAACAGGCTGATGCGATTGGACAAAACCAGATGAAAGGCCAACGCCACACTTTTTGCCGTCAATGGCCGGCGGTTTTTCGCCGGCAGGGTTTCCGGCAGGCGCAGCCACATCCACATCCCTGCGGCAAGGGCAACGATCGCCATGAACAGGAATATCAGGTGCCAATCACCGAAATGGATTATGGCCTGGCCGGCAAGCGGGGCGACAGACGGCACCGCCATGAAAACCATCATTACCAGCGACATGGTCGAAGCCATGGCGCGCCCGGAATGGGTGTCGCGGACGATCGAGATCGCGATTACGCGCGTGCCGGCGGCGCCGAGCCCTTGTATGAACCGGCTTGCAAGCAGGAATTCGAACGACGGTGCATAGGCGCCGGCGATGGCAAACAGGATGTACAATGCCATGCCGACCAGTAATGGCGCGCGCCGCCCGAACCGGTCGGAAAATGGCCCATAGACCAGTTGCGCGACACCAAACCCGATAATGTAGGAAAGGAGGACGAACTGGACGCGCGTTGGATCATCCAGATCGAAACCAGCCGCGATATTCGGAAAAGCCGGCAGCATGATATCGATCGCCAGCGCATTCAGCGCCATCAGGGTTGCGATGATGGCGATGAATTCTACCCTGCCGATAGCGGGAATTGAATGCTTGCCGTCCAGAGTTGCCATACGGTCCCGCGCCTTGGCGCTCTCCTGAAACGAAAACGCGCCGCGGGATGCGGCGCGTCAAACAATGATAAAGATTGTCCTGGCTGGGTGCCGGGCAAACTGATGCCTAGGCTGCGCCCTTTACCGCCACACCCTTTTCGCTGAATGTCGACTGCAATTCGCCGGCCTGGAACATTTCGCGCACGATATCGCAGCCGCCGACAAATTCACCCTTCACATAGAGTTGCGGGATCGTCGGCCAGTTGGAATACTCCTTGATGCCCTGGCGCAACTCGTCGGAAGTCAGGATGTTGACGCCCTTGTAGTCGACGCCAAGATAGTCGAGGATTTGCACGACCTGACCGGAAAATCCGCATTGCGGAAAACCGGGCGTCCCTTTCATGAATACGACGACGTCGTTGCTTTTGACCTCGTTGTCGATGAATTCATTGATGCCGCTCATGGGTGTCATCCTTTCGCAACCGGAGTGAAGGTCCGGCGAGTTGCCAATTCAATGCTGTATTTATGTCAGAGACGGGCCGGGTGCAATGCGAAACCTGCAAAACGGTGCATGCACCGTGTCCGCCAACTGGCTGAAATCGTAACCGGACGATCAAATTTGTTGCATCGGCCGGATGCAGATGGTGTGTAAAGGCCCCGGCCGGGATGTGGCTTGGGCGCGAAACAGGAAACGGGACGTTATGAGCACGGAAAAAGTGGCAGTCATCACCGCCGGTGGAAGCGGAATGGGCGCTGGCGCGGCGCGCAAATTGGCCGAAGACGGCTTTCGGGTCGCCATATTGTCTTCGTCCGGCAAAGGTGAAGCGCTTGCCGGTGAACTCGGCGGTATCGGCGTTACCGGCTCCAACCGGTCCAATGACGACCTGAAACGGCTGGTTGATTCGACCGTTGAAAAATGGGGGCGGGTCGATGTCCTCGTCAACAGCGCCGGCCATGGCCCGAAAGGCCCGGTCCTCGAACTGACCGATGATGACTGGCACACCGGAATGGAAGTGTATTTCCTCAACGTCGTCAGGCCGACGCGGCTGGTGACCCCGATCATGCAGCGGCAAAAATCCGGCGTCATCATCAACATCTCGACCTACGCGGCATTCGAACCGGAAGAATTTTTCCCGACTTCAGGCGTATTTCGTTCCGGGCTTGCCGCGTTCGCCAAACTTTATTCCGACAAATATGCCGCAGATAACATCCGCATGAACAACGTGCTGCCCGGCTTTATCGATTCGCTGCCCGAGAAGGAGCAGTTTCGCACCCGCATCCCGATGGAGCGCTATGGCAAGACAGAAGAAATTGCCGCGACGATAGCGTTTCTGGCGTCCGACGGGGCAGGATACATTACCGGGCAGAACATTCGGGTCGACGGCGGGATCACGCGATCGGTGTGACAGGCGCCTGGGCCTGATTTCCGTTACAGGAGGAGTGCCGGAAAATGCCGCGTATCGAGGAAAAGCTGAAAGCGAAGGGAATGGTGCTGCCGGAACCGCTCAAGATGCCCGCTGGTGTCGTGCTGCCGTTTCCGTTCGTCAATATTCGCGGCAACCGTGCGATAATTTCCGGCCACGGTCCACAGGAAGCGGACGGATCGATTGCCGGGCCGTTCGGGCAGGTGGGAAGCGATGTCAGTATCGAGGATGCCAAGCTGCTCGCGCAAAAGACGGCACTGTCCATTCTCGCAAGCCTTGATCGCGAACTTGGCAGCCTCGATCGCATCACCGGCTGGGTCAAGGTTCTTGGCATGGTCAATTCG
>JAHEGF010000312.1 GCA_024645155.1 Phyllobacteriaceae bacterium
CATGCGGTCACCTTGTGCGGGATCGTGACATTGCCGCCCGTCCAGCCTGCGCCAACAAGGTCTGCAAAAAAGTCCGCGGCGGAATCGGGCCCGACATCGACCTTTTCGTAGCTGCCGTTGATGCCATATTTTCGCAGCCAGTAGCCGTGGATGGCAGGCGACAGCGAGTGTGCCACCGGATGACCGCAAACAAAGGCACGAATCTTTTCAGCCATCTATTACCCCCAACCGGCGCAGTTCCCTCAGGAGCGGCAGAAGGGGCAACCCGACAATGGTGAAATAATCGCCGTCGATCTCTTCAAACAGCTGCACACCTTCGCCTTCGATCTGATAGCAACCGACGCTTGCGAGTATCTCCTCGCCTACGCGGGCCAGGTGGCGGCCGATAAAAGCCGGTGTCAATTCGCGCATCGTCATGCGCGCAACACTGACGTGGCGCCACACGACTTCATCTGCCCGGGTAATGACCAGCGCGCTGTTGAGCATGTGCGTCCTGCCGGACAGGGATATAAGGCGGCGGCGGGCTTGTTCTATGTTCGGCACTTTATGTAAAACGGTATCATCAAGAGATAACGTCTGGTCGGCACCTAAGACATACGCATCAAGGAGGTGTTCGCTAACCGATCGGGCCTTGGCCTCGGCGAGGATGGTTGCAAGTTCCGCCGGGGTTACGCCGGAACCGGCAATCGCTTCCTCGATTGCGCGTTCATCGATGCGGGCCGGTTGCGTTGTAAAGCCGATGCCGGCATTTGCGAGAACCGTAGTCCGTACAGCGCTTTGGGAGGCAAGTATCAGGGGCATCACCATGCCGATCCGTTGATGTTTGGGTTGGTGGGCTATCGCGGCCGACTTCGCAACGCAAGAACCGCTGCGGCAGTTTCCTCGATGGAGCGTCGTGAAACGTCGATAATCGGCCAGTCGTGACTTTCGCAAAGGTTGCGCGCATAGGTCAGTTCCTCGGCAATACCAGAGCGATTGGTGTAGCTTTCCGATGAAAATCCCGGTTGTGTGCCGAGAATGCGATTTTGCCTGACCTGGGAAATCCGCTCGGCGGTAGCGACCAACCCGACGATCAGCGGATTTTTCGCGGTCAGCAATTGTTCGGGTATCGGTGTGCCAAGCACGATTGGAACATTTGCGGTCTTTATACCGCGGTTGGCCAGATATATGCTGGTCGGCGTTTTCGATGTTCGTGAGATGCCGATCAGGACAACATCCGCTTCCTCTATGTTTGCCGGCAACTGGCCATCGTCATGCTCCATGGTGAAATTGAGAGCGTCGATGCGGCGGAAGTAGTCGGCATCGAGCATATGCTGCGCACCAACCCTGCGGCCGGCAGGAGCCCCGAGATAAGACTGGAATACCGTCAGTACCGGCTCCAGAACCGATACGCAGGGAAGCCCCATCTCGCTGCAGTTGCGATCGATCTCGTCAGCGAGTTCGCGGTCGACGATCGTGTAAAGAACTATTCCGGGCTCGGCATCGATTTCCTCGAAAACCTTGGCCAACTGGCGGGTGGTACGAACAAGCGGGTAAATATGTTCGATAGCCCTGGCATTCTTGTATTGCGATGCCGCGGCCCGGCCAGCCGCGATCAATGTTTCACCGGTCGCATCGGAAATGAGATGCAGGTGGAAATAGCTTTGAGGTTTGTTCACAAGCCAGCCGTTTCCTGTTGATCAGTGTGGATCATTATTGCGCGTCACGATGAAATATCGGAGCGGACTGTATCACATGGCAGTTTGTCCACAATCAACAGGGCGCGTGCCGAAGTTTTCCGGTGTTGATAATTGCGGGCGCTATATCGTATTTGCCATGTTTGTTCACACGGTCCACTTATTCCACATAGCTGTTAAATAATTGTTATATATGGGTTTATTATCGTTCTACCGGCTGTTATCCACTTTCTCCATCCCGTGATTTTGAATCGTGATTGATGATGGACTGGACGGACCGGTGTGGAATTTGCAATACCCCCATTTCTAACAGACTCTAAGAATCAAAATAGATTCATAATCTCTTTTATTAGGTATTTCATGGCTATTGGCAGTGGTGTGAAGAACCCGTTCATGAGGGTCATGGCAGGTGAAACCGTTTCACCACCACCAGTATGGATAATGAGGCAAGCGGGCCGGTATCTGCCCGAGTATCTTGAGACCAGAAAGAAAGCCGGATCGTTTCTCGACCTTTGTTTCAATCCCGACCGTGCCGTGGAGGTGACGCTTCAGCCAATCAGGCGATTTGGTTTCGACGCATCTATCCTGTTTTCGGATATTCTGGTCGTACCCCAGGCGCTCAGTCGCAATCTGGATTTTGTCGAAGGAACCGGTCCGGTGATGACACCGATCAGAGCTGACGAAATCACCGGAATCGATGGCGCCGGTTTTCACGATCATCTGGCCCCGGTTTACGAGACGGTTAGGCGCTTGCGAGCCGAGCTTTCTGACAATACGGCACTTATCGGTTTTTGCGGCGCACCTTGGACGGTTGCGACCTACATGATTGCCGGGCGGGGAACACCGGACCAGGCGCCGGCGCGGCTATTTGCGCTCGAGCACCCGGCTGCCTTTGACCGGCTGCTCATGCTGCTGGCCGATCATTCGGCACAATATCTGAGTCGGCAGATCGATGCCGGGGCCGATGTGGTTCAGATTTTTGATTCCTGGGCCGGTGTTCTTGACGAGGGGCTGTTCGAACGGTGCGCGATCCTGCCGGTCAAACGCATTGTCGATCAGCTTCGCGGTAAACATGGCAATGTTCCGATTATTGGATTTCCTAAGGGTTCGGGATCCCGGTTTGACAATTACCGGCAAAAGACGGGCGTTGATGTGCTGGGGCTTGATTGGACAGTGCCGCTTGACCAGGCGGCACGTTTGCAGGCTGACGGACCGGTTCAGGGCAACCTGGATCCGATGCGCCTGGTTGCAGGCGGTGAGGCTCTGGTAACCGGTGTTCGGGCGATACTGGACAGGCTTGGCAATGGCCCGCTTGTTTTTAATCTCGGCCATGGTGTCGTCCCGGAAACGCCGGTTTCGCACGTTGAAGAACTGATACGCCTGGTTCGGGCCGGTGATCATGGCAGGTGAGACAAACGATAAAAGGTCCGGGCAGACAGCCTTTCTCAGGGCGATGACGGGGCTCCTGAGTTTGGCGGTTTTGACCGCGATGGTTTTTTGGGTAGACCTTGACGGTTACTACGACTGGATCAAAGCGGTTCACGTCCTGGCGATCATTTCATGGATGGCGGGGATGCTTTATCTGCCGCGGCTGTTTGTCAATCATGTCCGGACGGAAGCCGGGTCTGACATGTCGGACGTGTTCAAGGGCATGGAAAGCCGGTTGCTGCGGGTCATTATCAATCCGGCGATGACGGTGTCGTGGGCAACGGGGTTGTGGCTGGCATGGCGCGGTTTTGGTCTTGAGCCCGGCTGGCTGCATGTGAAAATCGCGGCTGTGCTGGTTTTGTCGGGTGTACATGGCCATTTCTCGAAAGCGGTGCGGCTGTTTGCGGAAGACCGAAACGAGAAGTCGGAACGATACTGGCGGGTGGTCAATGAGGTGCCGACGATTTTGATGATCGTGATCGTGGTGATGGTGATCGTGAAACCTTTCTAGGCTGTGACGAAATGTGTTCTTGCGATTTGCGCGCCAAGCGATTAGATAAGCCACCTTCCTTACCGGCCAGCGTCGGCTGAATCCTGAAATCAGTATATGGGCGCCCGGCCTGCCATCGGTTTTCGACCGGTTCGGCATATTTCTCCAAAGACAGAGT
>JAHEGF010000313.1 GCA_024645155.1 Phyllobacteriaceae bacterium
CGGAATAATTTTGATAGGTCTGGTTACCTTGCTCGCGGTCGATCAGGTTTAGCCTGGCCAAAATGGACAGATTCGTAAACGGGTTATAAAAAGCCTGGATATCCCATTCGGTTTGCGTGTTGGATCCGCTGTCCGTTCCCGATCCGTCGCTGATCTTATAGGTATAATTCGCATCGAAGTTTATTTTTGCATTGGGTTCGATGCTGGTCCCGCCCTTGATAGTCTTGGTGTTATAGGCCTCGCCGTCCACGGATTCTTGCCAGCTGTACCCCGCATCCGCATACATGCTCCAGCCCCGGTAAAGGGCGGCGTTACTTCTCAAAAATATGGAATTGGTAGAATATGTGCCCTCGGGTGCGTCATCATATGTGCCGCTGAACGTCAGCGACTGATCGAAGGTCTGCAACCATTGCGCCTTTAAGGACGCGCCATAATTGTAAGTGACGGTGTCTTCATCCAAAACCGTAGTGTCGGTGCGCTGCCCATTGGCGTTGCCGAGAAATATATTGCTGAATCGATGTTTGAGAAACAGGCCGTTGGTCAACTCCGTCCTTTTATCGGAAGACGGGTCTTCCTTCCGCCAGCGGTAAAACAGGTTATAGCCCAGATCTGTCCTGGCACTGAGTCTTCCCAGCAGGTTCAGGTTATAGTTATGGTCGACGGTGGTCTGCTCGCGGTCCTCCTCCTGGGTCCGCGTGACCAGGGCCTGCATCTCGGTCACAAAAATATTCGGAAAATCGAGGGCGCCGGGGGCGGTCGGCGCAAGGGCGGCGGTGACCACCTTGATAAAGCGCGTGGTAACCGCGGGAAAGGATATCTCGAAACGATTGTCAAAGGCTCCAAAATTGGCCGGAGCTACCGTTGCAACCAGCGTCCAGGTGCTGGTATCGGTGTTATCCGGGCTTGTGTAGATCGCCCAGGAAAACTGGCTGGCCACCAGCGTGGAAAGACGCCGGTCGACCCACAGCCGGATGATATCCACCTCCAGGGGGAGCCCGAAGTCGAGCCCGACGTTGACCAGGGTCGCCTGATCACCGTTGGTGCCGATATCCAGGCCGGCGGATGCCATCAAGTTCCCGTCGATCAGGGCGGTGTTGACGCTCAGGGCGGGTCCGTCTTGCGGGGTGTTGTTCAGCGATGACAGCCCGGCCGAGCGCGCCAGCGGCGATTCGACCGTGGCGTTTGCGGGAAACTTGAACACGTCGTAACGTATGCGGTACTCGGTGTTCATGAGCAGGCGGTTGCTTAAAAAATTGCGCGCGTAGTCAATTTTGCCGAAGTGGGCCTGCTGCTCGGTCGTAAAATCCCTCAGCCGGTTTTCTTTTTCCTCGTAGGAATAATTATAATCGAGCTGCAGTGATTGCCACGGCGTATAATTCGTATCAAAGTTAAACCGCCTCTCAATTTCGTCCACGGTTTCCGGATCGTCATAGGTGTGGACGCGGCTGACCCGGGCTTTCCATCGGGGAAACCGCTCATCGGGGTTCATGCCCAGCACGGCGTTAATCTCGTCGCGGTCGGCCCGAATATCGTCAAGGCCTGTTATTTCCAGCTCTCGTCTGCGCTTGCGATAGGTGACGCCGGCCTTGTAAATCGGGTTGTTTAAATTCAGCGAGGCCGTGGGGCGCAGGATTTTTTCGGTGGTCCTGGTTTCAAAATCCTCGGCCGTGGACTTGGTCTTGTTCAGCTCATAATTCGTACCGGCGTTAAACTGCAGGTAGGGATAAATGGTTTTCGACACGTCGAGGTCATAGAGTTGATCATAGCGATAAAAATCAGAGTCAATGGTTTGTCCGGTGGTTTTTATTTTGGTTTCGCTGTTGGAGTATGAATATTTTTGGTCGGTGCGAAAGCGCACCCCTTCGGCCCAGCAATGCCAGGGTAAAAAAACATTGCAAAAGCAGATTACCATTAATAGACGGATATTCAGGGAAACGGCCCGGTGCATTCGCTATCTCTCGCCCATGACGACAACGCCAAAAGCCCCCTCGCCCACCTCTATTTCCGCGACGCGTTTTTTGCTGTTGAGATTGATCTTTTGAAGTTTATTGCGGCCGGCCAGCGCTGCCAGAAGGCTTCTCTCCTCGCCGTCGATGGTCAGGGACACGGCCGTGCCGTCGACCTGGAGGGAGTCGATGAACATCGAGGAAAACGGATCGATGACCGCGATTTCCCCGCCAAGCTTTTTGCCGACATATATTTGACCGGTCGGATTGTCAACCGTGACGGACACGGCCCCCATCCCGATAAAAATTTTCTTGCTGACAATTAAGCGCGCCGGATCGATTTCCATAAGGTTCGGGGATTCACTGCTGATAACATAGAGCGCCCTGCCGCGGCGGTTAAAAGCGCCTCTCAGGGGGGGGGCCTCAACCGAAAAGGTCGCCGCGAGCGCCCTTTGGGTAAGGTCCACCACCGAAATGGTGCTGGACCGTGTGTTCATGACATATACTTTCAGACCGGACGGATCCACCACCGCCGAAGCCGGTCCATCGCCGACCGGGACTCTTCTGACCTCGGTCATGGACAGTGCATCGATAATGCTCACCGTATTGGAAGCCTGATTGACCGACACCAGGGTCCGGCCGTCGGGCGTCAGGGCCAGCTCCACCGGCCGGTCCATAAAATCAAGCCGCAGCCGGTTGATATTCTGCCGTTTGAAGATATCAATGACCTCGATGGTGTCATCGCGCGAAGCAGCCACATAGGCCCTGGCGCGGACCTGATCCAGGACGAGTCCCCCCGGTCCTTCGCCGGTGGCGATGGCATCGACCACCTGCATGGCCTTTTTATCAAACACCGTGAGGGTATTTGAGCCGGAATTGCTGACCAGCCCGGTGAGATTGATCAGCCCCCGGCCGGCGGACGCCAGGGAAAAACCGGGCGTGAACCGAACCTCGGCCGTGATAAACTTCGCGGCATCGAAGGAAAGAAACAGGGCCGTGGCACGTTGGCGTGCGACGTCAAAGGCATGGTCGACCGCAACCGGCTGCTCGGGGACCAGCAGGGCGATTTCACCATCCTGGGTCTGTACCAGGGCCCTGGCAACCTGAATCGACAGACCGGCGTAGGAGCCCGGCGGCAGGACACCGGCGGCCAGGTTTTTTTGAGTTCCCGTCAAATCCGCCCCGCTTAGCTCGTCAACAGCCAGGGAAAGGGGAAATTCCTGGCCGTCTTCCCGCACCGCTGAAATCTGCGCCAGGCTGAAGCGCAGCTTATCGGATTCCTGGGGCATCGGTTGAAGATAGACGAACACTTCCCCCGCATCTCCTAAAGGCGCTTTATATTTATATGGAAGTTCAGGAAGACAGCCGGCAATAATAACAGATAGTAGACAAAAGAGATAAAATTTGGGGGGCGATTTCATAAAAAAACCTGTCTGGTTTCAGCATCCATGAGGAATGGTCCGATTCGAACAGGGTGCAGGTTTTTTTTTCCGGACGACTGATTCCAGGGGACGGAATCCAGTGGCCAAAGGGTGGCGGTTCTCACCAGGTTATGGCCTGGCTGGCATCTGCTTTCAGAAATGATAAACGCCTGTTCTCCCTCGCGCTCCGCTTCATGCGATCGTCCGGCGAAACCCAGAACACCCGCAATCCGAAAAAGAGTCAATGCAAGTACCTTTATATCACCAAATGAATCGATCGGTCAAGCCGCCCAAAAGAAAGGCCGGCGGCAGTCGCCGCCGGCCTCAACCCAGGCGCTATTGCACTGGTGATGCGATCAATCGTTGATGTGACACTTGTTGCACAGGCTCCGCT
>JAHEGF010000085.1 GCA_024645155.1 Phyllobacteriaceae bacterium
TGTCTTTGTTACCGCTGCGGTTGATCGCGACATTCCAGGCGGTCCAAACCGTATCCAGTTCCGCAAATGGCTTGTCGTGTCCCTTCCGATATTCCTGGTTGAAAGTTTCTTTTTCCTGCTGACAAACGCCGATGTACTGATGGTCGGCCGCTTCATGACACCCAACGACGTCGCCGTTTATTTTGCGACGGTCAAGACCTTGGCACTGGTTCATTTCGTCTATTTTGCGGTGAAGGCCGGCGTTGCCCAGCGTTATGCACAGTTCACACATTCCGGTAACAGCCGACGCCTTGCAATATTCGCACGCGAGACTGTTACATGGACGTTCTGGCCATCTTTGATGATGGCAATCGTTGTCCTCGCACTTGGCCGCCCGATGCTTGGATTGTTCGGCCCCGGCTTTGCCGACGGCTATCCGCTTCTTTTCCCGCTTATCGCCGGCATCACGGCGCGTGCAGCGGTGGGACCGGCAGAAAGTCTGCTGACAATGAGCGGATACCAGAACGCCTGCGCCGGCGTTTATGCTGCAACTCTGGCGGTTAACATATCGCTCAATTTCATGCTGATACCGGTTTACGGCCTGTGGGGCGCGGCAATTGCCACAGGAATTGCCATGGTTTTCGAGGCATCCAGCCTAGCGATTACCGTTTGGCGGAAGCTTGGTATCGTCATGTTCATCGCAATTCCGGCAAAAACCCTGGAGCAGAACAACTGATGGCGACGCCTATTCTCCAGGAAGTCAGTGGAAGCGCCGTAGCTCCGATGATCGCCGATTTGGCAGGGCTTCCCATTGATGCCGAATTTCAGGCGCGGCTGACCGAAATCAACGGCACACGCCCGGAACGCGAATTATCGGTTTACGCAGCCTCTGCCGGCTTCGAGCTGACACCGGAGCTTGAGTATCTCGCCTCCCGGGCCATTGAAAACAATATATTCTATCATCCCCGCTTCCTGGCGCCTGCCATGCCTCGCCTTGAGGACCGGGAAGTGCGGCTTGCGGTCATGCGCGACAACGCGTCCGGCCGCTTGCGTTTGCTTGTACCATTTTCCGTAGAACGTTCGACAGTGCCGCTGTCCCCGGCAATCATGCGTGTGTGGTCCGGCCCGTTTGGGCCAAACGGGACGCCGCTGATCGACCATGATGATCCTGTAGGTGTACTGGATGATTTTCTGGCAATCACGTCGCGCGCTCATCTGGGGCTCCCGCCGGTAATTGTCATCCCCGACATCCAGAGCGATGGTGCGGTTGCCAACCTGATCCGCGCCGTTGCCATCAACCGCAACCTGCCCTTGACAATGGCGCAGCCGTGGCAGCGTCCCTTCCTGCAGAGCACGCAGGATGGCGAGACCTATCTGCGAAACTCGCTGAAGGCGCATCACTATCGCGGGTTTGCCCGCCAGAAGCGGCGGCTTGAGGAAACCGG
This sequence comes from Phyllobacteriaceae bacterium, assembly GCA_024645155.1. Lineage (GTDB taxonomy): Bacteria > Pseudomonadota > Alphaproteobacteria > Rhizobiales > Rhizobiaceae > JAHEGF01. The sequence goes on from JAHEGF010000085.1 coordinate 1,425, forward strand.
CAATCTTGAATACCGCGTTGACCGAAATCCCGATGACATTCGCGCCGCATTCGAGGAGTTCTTGATGCTGGAGGCCAGCGGCTGGAAAGGCCGCTCACGAACCGCGATGGCAATTGACCGGTTTCGTGCAGCCTTTGCGCGCGAAGCTGTCAACGATCTTGCCGAGCTCGATCTTGCGCGTATGCATAGTCTTGCCCTTGATGGCCGCACCGTTGCTTCGGTGGTGGTCTTCATTCAGGCTGGAACGGCCTTTACATGGAAAACTGCCTACGCCGAGGATCTGGCGCAATACTCGCCCGGAACCCTGCTGATGATAGAAGTCACAAAACAGCACCTCGACGATCCGAACATCGTTGCAACGGATTCCTGTGCCGTTCCCGATCATCCGGTGATGAGCAGGCTTTGGACCGAGCGACGGGATATCGGCACGATAATCATCGGGCTGACGCCGGGCTCTGACCGCGCCGTCCGCCAAACAGCGGCAGAACTGCACCTTTACAGTCAGGGCCGAAATGCCTTGCGAAAACTGCGCGATCGGGTCTTGCGCACAATCGGCCATTCCTAGAAAAAGTCATCTGGCCGCCGCTTTTGTCTCCTCGCGGGCGCGGTCACGAAGGACGCGCCGGATCACTTTTCCGGTAGTCGTTAGCGGCATGGAATCGACAAATTCCACCTCACGTGGATACTCATGCGCAGACAGGCGGGTGCGGACATGGTCGCGAATTGCATCAGCCAGCTTGTCTGACGGTTCCTGCCCCTTTTTCAAAACGATATAGGCTTTGACGATTTCCGTTCTCAAGGCATCCGGCTTGCCAACCGCTGCAGCCAAAGCCACAGCCGGATGGCTGACCAGGCAATCCTCGATCTCGCCTGGCCCGATCCGGTATCCGGCTGACGTGATGACATCGTCATCGCGGCCAAAAAAATGGAAATACCCATCGGTATCGACAATTCCCTGGTCACCGGTCATGAGCCAGTCTCCGACAAATTTCTCGCGTGTGGCTTCCGGATTGTTCCAATATTTAAGGAACATGACCGGGTCCGGACGCTTGACAGAGATCTGACCTGCGGTGCCGGATTTCACCGGCATGCCTTCCTCATCAATTACCGCCACCGTATGGCCTGGCACCGGCAGACCGATCGCTCCGGGACGGCTGACGCCCAGTTCCGAGCATGATGAAAGAACGAGATTGCACTCGGTTTGACCATAAAACTCGTTAATCGTGATACCCAATTCGGCACGCGCCCAGTCATAGGTTTCTCTGCCCAGTGCCTCACCGCCCGATCCGATGGTTCTTAGGTCAAGGTCAAACCGGCGGCGTATTCGGGAAATGGTTTTCAACAGGCGAAGAGCGGTCGGCGGAATGAATGTATTGCGGATTCTCATGCGCTCCATCAAAGCCAGAGCTGCTTCGGGATCAAACCCTTCAAATCGTCCCGACACTACCGGAACACCGAAATATAGACCCGGCAACAGCACGTTGAGCAGACCGCCGGCCCATGCCCAATCGGCCGGCGTCCAGAGCCGGTCACCATTCTTGGGCAGGAATTCGTGATGAACCTGTACGCCGGGCAAGTGCCCGAGCAACACACGATGGCCATGCAAAGCGCCCTTCGGAGGCCCGGTTGTACCTGACGTGAAAATCATCATTGCGGGGTCATCCGGCCCGGTGTCAGCGGAAGTAAAAAATTTGATGCCTTCGCTCACGAGACGCTCGAATGCTACCGCGTCTCCATCATCCCCATCAGTTGATACAGCCAAATCAAGTGTGTCTGGCGCCGTCTCAAGGCTTCTGATTTTTCCTAGCCCGGCGGCATTGGTAATGATGCACCGAACCCCCGCCGTTTTCAGGCGATGCTCGATTGCGTCCGGTCCGAACAGCAATGCGAGCGGCACCGCGATTGCACCAAGCTTGTAAATGGCGACATGGGCGACTGCCGTTTCAAAACACTGCGGCAGCAGCAAAGCAATTCGATCGCCCGCAATGATCCCGCGTTTTACGAGGCTGTCTGCCAGTGCACTGGATCGTTCAGACAATTCCTTGTAGGTCAGTTTCGCCGGTTCGGCGTCGCCCCTGTAGTCGAGGAGCGCCGTCCGTTCAGGATCCCGGGCAGCCCAAACATCGCTGACAGCAACGCCGATATTGAACCGTGTCGGGATATCCCACGTAAAGTCTCTACCTAGGGCTTCGTAGGTCGAACGCCTCTCCAGCATGTGCTGATCGCTCCCGCAAAAAAACCCGGCAATATGCTCCGGCCCGCCTTATACGCGGAGTATCGAACTTGAGCTACCGCAGAAATACGAAGCTGCAAATGCCCAGGGTCCGGACCCCAGTTCAGGATTCTAGGCTTGGAAAAAACGCCGGCCTTCGCGATCAACGGCAATGACACGGGCTTCACCAACCTGGCGGAGTGCGTGGCGAATGGTATCGTCATCCATGACCGCAAATGCGGTTGACAGTCCGTCGGCAATTGCTGCCGATTTGTGGATGACAGAAACCCGCCGCCATTTGCTGTCAACCGAACCGCTGCGCGGATCGATAATGTGTCCGATCCGGCCGGCGGGATCCATCACCGTTCCAAGCGGCGCTGACGTGGCAACGGCATTGTCGTGAAGGTCGATTGTTTCTTCAGCCGCCTGGTTGCCAAGTTCGGCCAGACCCACTTGCCAATGCACGCCGGGAGAGCGCTCTCCGATTGCCGAAATCTCTCCAACCGAGACCAAAACATTTTGCAACCCTTTCGACCTTAGAAGGTCGGCAATGCGGTCCGTCACATAGCCCTGTGCTATTCCGTTCAGTGTCATCGCCATATCGGGCCTCGCAAAAGAAACCCTTTGCGGTTCGGTAATCACGTGACGCCACCCGGTTCGTGACAGCGCATCATGCAACGCCGGCTTGTCCGGCTTTCCGCCGTTTTCAGCATAGAGCGCCCACAGCGGTTGGACCGTCGGATCAAAGGCACCGTCAGTAGCATCATGAACTGCCCCAGCGAGCGAAAGGAGGTGGAGAAGATCCAGTGGCGGCGTGTCGAGCAAACCGGTGCGGTTGAGCTTCATAAGCATACTGTTTTCCCGGTACAGGCTGAATATGTTTTCCAGCCTGTCAATCTCGGCGCGAGCAAGGGTAATCAACTCTTCAGCCCGGCTGCGGGACGTTCCGCTTATCGCAAGTGATGCCGCGGCACCCAGCGCCGTCCCGGACCAGTATACTATTCCAGCAGCGCCCATTGCGGCACCCGGAGACAATAATGCAGCCGCGCTGATGGCAATAAACCTGCGGCGTGGAATTGGCTTCGAATGGCTCATTGCAAGCTGCCCTCCCTGCTGGATACGGCGGACAGGACATCAACCGGCGAGAGTACGTACTCGTCAGGGATATCGTCAAAGCGAACGATTTGGCCTCCATATTCGGATACAAAGGCTTCCGCTGAAACCATATCGCCAAACGGCACCGCTTCCGGAGCGCCCATTCCGCCGGTTTTTGTGCTGTTGATGACAAAATGCGCCTTGTCTGCACTGATCCAGTTGCCGGCACCCGGATCGGCCCAGCTTTTCGCCTTCGCCATGTCATTGACATAGATCGCCAGTACCTCGTCCGTTTCCTCGGGTAATTTGGTAAATGCCACGGCATCGCGGATCTGGCTGAACCACAATGGGCGGTCGAGATTGGCTACATGAATCTGCGCTTTCGGACCCTCGTGTTCCAAAACGTCCATCTGGCAGTAGTGCCCCACTGCCTGAGCGTTCATCGCCACAGGTGCAGGTGGCTCTGCCGCTACTTCCGGCTGGCATCCGGTTAATAACAGCGCAACCGGCAAAACTGATAGAATTCGCACGATCATGGTTCGAGCCTCCTGAAAATGAGCGCCGCAGCCACCAGCGCTGCCAGCGTCCAGCCGAAAAGACTGAGAAGCGCCAATTCGGCAGGAAACGGCAACGCGTCGGCTATCCCGGACAGGCTCGTTGTTGTTGCGCCGGAATCAAGCAGCGCCATGTTGTACAACCGGAATGCGTCGGCAGGGCTGGCTACGAGAAGATAAGGGAACACGGATTTCGCAAACAGGCCATCCGCATTGGCCACAAGCGCACCGAACAGTCCCAGGTCATAGAGCACTACGGCGATCAGCCAGATGCCGACTGCAAGCGCAGCTGCTGTGCCGGTTTGGCGCACCGATGCACTCGCCACATAACCGATGGCAAGAAAAGCAGCACCCAGCGCGATACTCGTGATGATTAGCCGCACCAGGTCGGCCAGTCCGTCACCGCTGGCGCCGGTTACGGCATATATCGCGGCACCCGCCGCTCCGTATCCGAGAACTATCGCAAATCCCAACACACCGAGATGTCCAAGAAATTTGCCGGCAAGAAATGCGCTTCGCGATATAGGGCTAGCCAGGACCAGTTGTATGGTTCCTCGGTCGACTTCGCCGGCGATCGCATCAAACGCCAGCAACAGCGCGATCAAGGGCACAAGATACATCGACAGCGTTGCCAGGCTGGCAACTGTAACAACAAGCGGATCGGATTTTACGGTCCCCGTCGGGGAAGTTCCGACAAGCCCGAGAACCAGGGCAAATATCAACAGCATGAGCGCCGCAAGCACCACCCAGCGATTGCGCATTCCAATGCGGATTTCGGTCGCCGCAACGGTCAAAATGGAGCCGGTCATGATTTCCGTTCCTTTTCGGCACGTGTTGAGTAATGACGATAAATTTCGTCCAGGCTTGGCTGGCTGACGTCGAAATCTGTCACAAGTGGCCCGAGCGCGCTGATTGCCGCCAACCGCGACATCTTGTCTGGAACAGGGCACAGCAGTTCGACCGACTGGCCATTTATCCGGGCTCCACCCAAACGCTCATTGACCTCTACAACGCTGTCGTGCCGTGCCCGAACCCTGATGCGCAGCGGAACCGCCGATTCCGCCTGGAGCTGCTCAAGCGAGGCGTTTGCGACCAGTTGGCCCGTTCGCAATATCGCAACCCGATCCGTCTTTGCCTCAAGTTCACTGAGGCTGTGGGAGGATAATAGGACAGCCGAACCGGCAGCAGCCACATCGTCAACCAGGGAATAAAAGTCCTGCCGCGACAGCGGATCAAGCCCGCTTGTCGGTTCGTCCAGAAGCAACAGTCGCGGCCGTCCGGCAAGAGCCTGCGCAAGCCCCAGGCGCTGGCGCATGCCTTTCGAGTAGGTTCCGGCATACCGGTCTGCTGCGTCGGCTAGACCAACGCGCTCAAGCAATGGATCGACTTCTGTCTTCGGGACGCTCTTTAGACGCGCATAGAATGTAACGATCTCTCGGCCGGTCAGCGTCTTCGGGAACATTACGCTTTCAGGCAAATAGGAGACGGCGTTGCGGGCAACATCTGTTCCGGGATCTTCACCGGCAATTCTGATTGATCCGCAATCCGGTTTGGTAAAGCCGAGAATCAGGCGGAACAGCGTGGTCTTGCCGGCACCATTGTGGCCAAGCAACGCCACCCGTTCACCGGCTGCAACATTCAGCGAAACGCCATCAAGCGCCCGTATGCTTTGAAATGTCTTTGAAACCTGGTCGATTTGCAGAACCGGCGCGCTCATGACTTGGCTCCCAAATACTGCCCGGCAGCCGGCAGGTCGGGCGGGTGCATCAAAGGAGCTGAATCAACCACACCGCCCGGCAACAATGCCGGAAATTCCCTTTGTGCCCAACGGATCAATTGAACTGCCGGGCTGCCCAGCAGAAGTTTTGCCGAAGGTTGTGTCCACAGCACGTGATCAATCATGTCATTCGGCCGGTAAACCTGGTCGGCGATGCCGTCGCCATTGATGTCATAGGCGCCGTGATCGCTCCAGTAGTTTCCGCGACCGTCAGCGCTCCATTCGTGATTTCTCGAACCGACATATTTGACCTGCGTCCGGTTACCCACAAAGGCATTGCCCGATAGCGCATTATGTTCGGATCCGCCGGTAAAATGTATACCCACCGGGCAGTTCTCGAAACGGTTGTTGCGCAGTATGTTGCCGTTGGCATTGTACATGAAAAGGCATTTTTCGCCTCCATCACGCACCAGGTTGCCTTCGACAAGAGCATTGTTTGCATAATTGAGCATGATGCCGTGCTCACGGTCACCGACCGATACATTGCCACGCACCGTGAGGCCGCTTGAAAACATCAATGCGTATCCCAGGTGGTTTCCAATCGACACGTTGCCGGTAATCTCACTGTCATTGGCATACATGTAATGGACAGCAAACCGGAGCGATTCAAACCTGTTGCCCCTGAAAATGTTCTGCTTGCTGGTATTGACGAAAATACCGTCACGCCCGAGGCGGACATCATTGTTTTCGACGATAGCACCGGGGGCATTCCAGACATAAATGCCATTGCCACGGTCGTTCATGCGATGATCGGTTCGGCCGGTGATACGATTGCCCGATACCACAGCATCACGCGCGCCGTGAATGTCTATTCCGTGCAGATTGCCTTCGAGAATATTGCCGGAAACACGGCTATTCGTCGCATTTTGTGTCAGTTTGATGCCTGAATCCAGGGTCCCGTGTGACGACCCCGAGCCCACGATTGTAAAACCGGATACGGAAACGTCCGGGGCGTCTATTGTTACAACCGTACCGGCACCCCGACCTGCAATCTTGCAGTCTTTCCGGCATTCGAGCGCAATACTCTGGCCGATCACGACCGAACCTTCGTAGACGCCCTTGCCAAGCCGGAGGATATCCCCCGGCCCGGCTGACTTGATGGCCCGAGCAAGCGTTCCGGTTCCCGGCCCGACAACGATCTCCGCTCCGAAAGCGGAAACCGTCATCGCCGGCAAGCAGATACACATGAGAAGTGCGCGGGCGATCATTTCTCAGCCTCTTATGCGGCACGCGGTTCGACAAACATGCGTCCGCGCATTTCCATGTGCAACGCATGGCAGAACCACTGGCAATAGAACCAGTGAACACCGGGACGTTCGGCAATAAACGTCACTGAAGACGTCGCCTGCGGTCCGATTTCCATGGCGATACCGTAATTCGCCAGGCAGAAGCCGTGGGTCAGATCATCGATCTCGTCGACATTGGTTACATAAACAGTAACTTCGTCGCCCTGTTTGACCGTGAATTTCTCCAGCGAGAACTGCGGGGCTGCAGACGAGATGTAAACACGTACCTTGTTGCCGTCGCGGATCGGCTCTTCCGCGCCTTCCTCGAGATCCACACCGTCGGCGGCAGCCTGTTTGACCGCGTCGGCGAACATCGGATCATTGCGGTCCCACACAGTGCGCGGATTGACCTTGGATCCATGAACAACAATCGAATCGTGCGGTTCGGCGAAAGTGGCACCATCATGGACCACCTTCATTTCATCGGACGAAATATCGATGAGCTGCTCGCATTCCGGCTTCAGAGGCCCGACATTGATGAACCGGTCCTTGGAAAACTTGTTCATCGAGATCAGCCACTTGCCGTCAGCTTCCGCGGTCTCGCCCATGGATGTCGAATTGTGGCCGGGCTGGTAATGGACATCAACCTTGCTGATGATCGGGTCAACGTCTTCGCCGGCGTAGGCGCGGATCGCCTTTTCGATGTTCCACTTCACCACCTGGCTGTCCAGGAACACGGTCGTAAAGGCATTGCCTTGACCATCATAGGCGGTGTGAAGCGGACCAAGCCCAAGCTCCGGTTCGGCAACGATGCACGACCGTGGCTCGGCGTCTTCGGCAAACAGCGCATCAACCTTGGTGACATCGATCACCGAAACCGTCGGTGACAGCTTGCCGTTGATGACGACGTGCTTCTTGTCAGGCGCCGTATTGACGCCGTGCGGGCTGTTCGGAATCGGAACATAACGCGTGTATTTCGACTTGGCTTCCTTGCGCCCGTCAAGCACCTTCACGCCCTGCAGTTCCTGGTAGTCCCCCGCAGCCACTCCAGCCTCGATTGCCTTGATGTCGAAGATGACAACATGGTCGAGTTCGGAGGCAGTCATTTCGGCCAGGTTCATCCCCATTTCGGAATTGTAACTGGTCGAGAATGCGTATTTGCCCTGGTAGTCACAGTCGGTATTGTCGAGGTTGCCCGATACGATCACCTGCCAAGCAACTTCCATTGTGTCGCCGTCGATCGCGGTAAAGATGTTCACATACTGCGACGGATCGTCCAGGATCTTACCGTCGTTGACCAGCGGTGCCTCGTGCTCACCATTGGCAAAGACATACCCGGTGCGCGGGAATTTCTGCGGCCGCATGCCGTGAATGTCATGGGCGTTCGGAACTTCGATGATCTTGTCGCATTTCATGACGTCGACGCGCACACGGGCAACGCGCGTATTCGCCTTGTCGTTCATGAACAGGTAGCGGCCGTCATAGGTCCCGTCCGTAAAGGACATGTGCGGATGGTGAAGGTCGCCGTTGTCGTAGGTCACCTTGCCTTGCGCCGCCAGATAGGCCTTCGTTTCGGGGAGCAGCCCCTCGGTCAGGATTTTCAGCGACTCATTTGTCTGGCCCCAGCCGGTTGCCGAACAACGGTTGAATACCGGCACGCGCATCAGTTCGCGCATCGACGGGACACCGAGAATTCGTAATTCGCCGGTTTGGCCAGACGACCAGAAGCCGTAATATTCGTCGAGTTCACCGGGCGCCAGGTGCGGCGACGGGCCATCCGCTGCCGTTGCCGGTGAAATCAGCGATCCGCCTAGCAAAGCGCTTCCTGCGCCGGTTCCGGCAAGAGCAGTGCTCGCCGCCGATACTTTCATGAGGTCACGGCGTGTTACCTCTCCTGGCCTTCCTGTTTTAATGGTCATCGATCTACTCCTTCTTCTGGTTTCAAACAGCTGTTACTTCGCCGGGTTGGCCGCGGCTTGCGGCCTGGGCCTCGGGGAATTCGGTTTCAGGTTTCTCAGGCGCTCGGTTTCTGCTCGTTTTGCTACCTTTTTGATGCAAACCGGGCATTTGGCGACGCTTTGGTAGAGCACTTGGCAATGCAGGCACTGGTGGCATTCGTTCGGGTTGATATGGCCTTCGGGATGAATGGCCTGAACCATGCATTCACTGGCGCAACGTTTGCATGGGTCGCCGCATTCGCGGTACCGCTTCAGCCAGTCAAACATCCGCATTCGCGCGGGAATGGCCAATGCCGCACCAAGCGGGCACAGGTAGCGGCAATAGAACCGTTCGATAAACAGTCCGGCGCCAAGCAATGTTACGGCAAACAGCACATAAGGCCAGCCGCGCTGGAATTTCAGGATGATCGCGGTCTTGAAAGGCTCAATTTCCGCATACCGCTCGGCCATTTCCAGCGAGTAGAGGGACAGTCCGAACAGCCCCAGAAAGATCATGTACTTCACCGGCCAAAGGCGTTCATGCAATCCCCACGGCACCGTGATCTGCGGGATACGGGCAAGTTTGGCGAGCCTGTTGGTCAGTTCCTGCAGTGCACCGAACGGACACAGCCAGCCACAGAATACGCCGCGCCCCCAAAACAGCAGTGAGGCTGCCACCGAGAACCAGAGCAGGAAAACCAGCGGATCCATCAGGAACGCCGACCATGAGAACTTGGTCATGACGGCCGAAAAGAACGCCAGGATATTCACAACCGATAACTGCGCATTGGCATACCAGCCAAGGAAAACAAGCGTGAACACAAGAAACCCGATCCGGAACCAGAACGTAAATTGTGCACTGCGCGTTACCTGGATCTGGAAGAAGAACACGCCTGTCAGGATCACGATCGCCAGGCCAAGCGCGACTATTTCAACGGTCTTCTGCTCCCAGATTCGCCGCCACAAATGCGTCAGTTCCTGGGTGTCGGATGCGGCAAGGGGTCCCGAAACCTGTGGTGTTGTTGCCTGCGGCGGCGGCTCGGCTGCCTGCAGGTAAATGTCAGGTGTCCGGTAGCCAAGGTCGAAGGTAATGAAAGCCTTGTCGATGGCACCGACCGCACGCTGCACCAGCAATTGCAGGCGGAATGGCTGTGCGGGATCAAACCCCGCGTCTGCCGGGATCTTGAAGAGGTCCATTTCGGTATAGGATGGCGCACCTGCGGCAGCCATGCGTGCCAGACGGCGATGCTGGTGATCAAAAAACCGCACCGATGCGTCGCCCTGGATCAATTGGATGCGGTCAAAAATTCCGCCGCGCACATATCCCGATCCCTTGAACGAATAGCGGGCCCGTCCGGCAACGAGAATCGCATGCTCACCATCTTCCAGCCATTCAACAAGGTTGCCATATTCCGCATCGCCCAGCAGGCTCCGGCCAATCGCCGGCACGCTGACCAGCGCCATCTGCATGTCGATGAAACCGTCGGAAGCCTCGCCTTTTTCGGGCCGCTTGGCCGCTCGCGGGTCACCACTTTCGGCGAATGCATCATTTATCTGTCCGACATCCAGGACCAGGCTGCGCACCGATCCGTTCCCGGTCAGCGTTGCCCAGTCGACCGGCGCTCCACCGGCATCGCTTTTCAGCACCATTGATGGGCCTGCATTGCCGACCTCTGCAGTCAGCCCGCCGAGACCCAGGGAACGGGCCACTTTCAATCCGGCGCGAACAATCGAATCGTCGATGACCATGATGGTTACCGTTGCACCCGAAACAATATCCAGATCATGCGCCGAGCCGGTTGCCTCTGCTTCCTTGATAAGATCTACACCGGCATAACCCTCGGTTACGGCCTGGATCTTGGCATCGGGAATACCGATCAGCACGATCGGTTCGGAATGCTTGACGAGTTTGACACCGGTGATTTTGGCATCGGCATCGACACCCATCACGACATGGATGGGTTTGCCCGAATAACCCGTTGTAGTAACGAAATCCGAAGTCAAAAACACGTAGCCGATAACTGCCCCGTTCTTGAGCGCCGGTACCACGGGAACGTCCTTGTGCAGGGCCCCGAAAGAATCCGCGCCCGGAACGATATCCGACACGGACACGTCTTTGAGAAACTTGCCGATCAACGGCTCCGAAAAGGCATTGGTCAGCAAGCCGCACAGCATGACCACAAGCACCAGTGGCCCGGCAGTGAACGGTTTGAGCCCAAATTTCATAGATGCTGTTCCCTACTTCTTGAAGTGGCGGGAACCTATGGGCGGCGGGAAAAGCAGTCCTTGTCCGAAATCAATTGTTAACATTGCAAGTAAAATACCGGAGACGAGGGAAACGACGCCGT